>JAZKHK010000037.1:31131-38917 GCA_040385425.1 Pseudomonadota bacterium
AACCGTCAGCGTTGACCCTTTTCAACTCATTTCTGGAGCGCACCATGAATCTGAAAAACTTTTGTGTATCCATGGCCGCCTGCCTTGTGCTGGCGAGTACCGGCAGCGCCGCGCTGGCGGCTTTGGCGGTCGGGGCCACCGCGCCGAACTTCAGTACCGAGGCGGCGCGTGCCGGGGTGGCGTTCCAGTTCTCGCTGGCCGAGACCTTGAAAAAAGGCCCGGTCGTGCTGTACTTTTATCCCAAAGCCTTTACCAGCGGCTGCACGGTGGAGGCCCACAATTTTGCCGAGGCCACGCCCCAGTTCAACGCCCTGGGCGCGACGGTGGTCGGCATCTCGAATGACAACATCGACACCCTGAAAAAGTTCTCAGTCGAGGCCTGCCGCGACAAGTTTGCCGTGGCGGCGGACAGCGGCGCGCGCATCATGAAGCAGTATGACGCGGCCTTGTGGCTCAAGCCTGACATGGCCGACCGCATCTCCTATGTGATCAGCCCCGAAGGCAAGGTGCTGTACGTGTATTCCAGCCTGAGCCCGGACCAGCATGTCGAGAACACGCTCAAGGCGATTGAGAAGTGGCGCGCATCGGTACGATAGCTGGCAGGAGACTCCCCATGATTGACCTTTACTACTGGACCACGCCCAACGGGCACAAGATCACGATGTTCCTGGAGGAGGCGGGGCTGCCGTACCGCATCCTGCCGGTCAACATCGGGCAGGGCGCGCAGTTCGACCCGGCCTTTTTGCGCATTGCGCCCAACAACCGCATTCCCGCCATCGTGGACCACGCGCCTGCCGATGGCGGCGCGCCGCTGTCGCTCTTTGAGTCGGGCGCGATCCTGCTGTACCTGGCGGACAAGACCGGGCAGTTCATTCCTCCTGATTTGCGCGGGCGCAACGAGGTGCTGCAGTGGCTGTTCTGGCAGATGGCAGGCCTGGGGCCGATGGCCGGGCAGAACCACCATTTTGTGCAGTACGCACCCGAGCAACTGCCCTATGCGATTGAGCGCTACGTCAAGGAAACGGCGCGGCTCTACGCGGTGCTGAACCGGCAACTGGCCGATGGCCGCGAGTACATTGCCGGGGCTTATTCGATTGCCGATATGGCCTGCTACCCGTGGATCGTGCCGCATGAGCGGCAGCGCCAGAAGCTGGACGATTTTCCGCATCTGGCGCAGTGGTTTGTGCGCATTCAAAGCCGTCCTGCGACCGAACGCGCCTATCAAAAAGCCAAGGAAATCAACACGGCGCCGGTGGTCAGCGAGGCTGCCAAAAAGCTGTTGTTTGGGCAGGACGCGAACACGGTGCGTTGACGGTCAACCGGGGCGCAACCTGGCTACTTGTTCCAGAGCGGATCCAGCGTGGTCGTCAGGGCGACCTGGTCATTCGCGGCGTGCTCTTCGGCGGTTTCTCGCACTTGACGCAGTGCGTTGTCATCGTCCTGCGCCCTGAGTTGCGACAAACAATTTTCATTGGCACGCGAATCACGCAAGCTGTTGCAGCGCAAAGCGCCCACGTTATAAAGGGCCGTGGCTTTCAGCCTTACTGCCCCTTGCTCCACAGCCCCGCGCACGACCTGATGAAAAGCCAGCAGCAGGCTGAAGATAAGAAGCGCTGCCAGGATACCCGGCCAAGCTGGAGATGTGCGGTCCATGAACTGGCTCCTGTTTGGTTAACTCGCGAAGCTGTTGCAGTCCGCGTCGATCAATCAATTGGAGCAGGCGAGAACAGATCCGTCGGTGTCCTGGCGAACGTAGCGGGCCGAATTTTTGACCGGGGCTTACTGGCTGGCCGGGTAGCCGGGTGCAGATGCCGGGCCAACTGGCCCACTGGCGGGCGGCGCGGGCGGCATGAGGTCCACCGGCTCCAGTGGTTCCAGGGGTGCGTCGGCTGGACTTGGCGGCAGCACGGGGGGCTCGGGCAGCGGTTCGGGCTCTGGCGCCGGAGCGGGCGCCGGTTCCGGTCGGGGTTCCGCCGGACGTTCCGGTTTGAACCAGTGGTCGAACACCGCCGAAACCCAATCGCGCAGACGGCTTACCAGCGGGCCGAACAGGCTGGTGTCGGGCGGTGCCACAAACTTGGCTCGCGGGTCGATGACGCGTGAACGCAACGCCTGCGCCGTGAAGTCGCCCACGATCGGCAAGGCGCTGTGCGCGCCCTGGCCCCAGTAGTCGCTGCGCAGGGTGATGCGCCCGTCGTTAAAGCCAACCCAGGCGCCCGCCACCAGTTGCGGGTGCATCAGGATGAACCAGCCGTCGGTGTTGTCCTGCGTGGTGCCGGTTTTGCCGGCCACGTCGGCGCGGATGCCGTAACGGCTGCGAATGGCGGCGCCGGTGCCCCGGTCCACCACGCCGCGCATGGCGTTGAGCAGGGTGTAATTCGCCTCAGCCGACAAGGCGCGTTCGGCGGCGGCCGGGCGGAACTCGGCCAGCACCTCGCCCTGGGCGTTTTCAATGCGGGTGACCAGCATCGGCTCCAGGTAGCCGCCGCCGTTGGCGATGGTGCCGTAGGCGCTGACCATTTCCTTCAGGGTGACGGGGCTGGTGCCAAGCGCCAGCGAGGGCACGGGGTCGAGCGTGCTTTGCCGCACGCCCATGGCGCTCGCCAGTTTCACCACCCGGGCCGGGCCCACGCTCTGCATGAGCTGGGCGGTGATGGTGTTTTTGGAATAGGCCAGACCGTCGCGCAGGCTGATTGCCCGGCCGCTGGGCGGGCCGCCGTCCGTGGGGCGCCAGACTTCGCCGCCCGGCATCGGAATCTCAATCGCCTGGTCGATCAAGGTGTCCTCGGGGCGGGCGCCTTTGTCAAAGGCCGCGCCGTACACAAAGGGCTTGAAGGTGGAGCCGGGCTGGCGCCGCGCCTGCTGCACATGGTCAAACGGGTCTTGCTCAAAGTCGCGGCTACCGACCCAGGCGCGGATCTCGCCGCTGCGCGGGTCCAGCGCCATGAAGCCAGCCTGCACCCGGGTTTTTTGCTCGCGCAGGCGCAGCATGAAGGGGGCGTCCAGCATCAGCTTCTTCAAGGCCGCCTCGGCGGTGAGCCCCGTCCCAAGGGCGTTGCGGTACTCGGGCGTTTCACGCACCAGGGTTGGCACCAAGGCGTTGCGCTCACCCCAAACGGCGCGCGGGCGCCATGCGGCATCGGCGATGCCTTGCAACTGGCGGCCCTGGCGTGCCACCGCCTGGTTGGCTACCGCTTGCAGGCGCGAGTCGATGGTGGTGCGCACCACCAGGCCGTCGGTGTAGATGTTGTAGTCGTGGCTGTCGGCCCAGGTGATCAGCCATTTGCGCAGTTGCTGGGCAAAGTGCGGCGCCGGGCCCATCGGTTCGGTCTGGCGCTCGAACTCGATGCGCAGCGGCCGTTTTTTCAGCAGCTCGAAGCGGGCGGCGTCCAGCTTGTCGCGCTTGACCATTTGCGCCAGCACGATGTTGCGGCGCTGCACGGCACGCTCGGGGTTGAGCACCGGGTTGTAGTAGCTGTTGCCCTTGAGCATGCCGACCAGCGTGGCGCTCTCCGGCAGGTCGAGTTCCTTGGCCGATTTGTCGAAGTAGGTGCGCGCTGCCATCTCGATGCCGAAGGCGTTGTACAGAAAAGGCACGGTGTTGAGGTAGGTCTCCAGGATTTCAGCCTTGGTGTACAGGGCCTCGATCTTGAGCGCGGTGATGGCTTCCTTGAGCTTGCGGTTGAGCGTGGGCGCGCGGCCGATTTCTTCCGGGTAGAGGTTGCGCGCCAATTGCTGCGTGAGGGTGGAGCCGCCCTGGCGCTCGCCTGAAAACGTGCGCAGCGCCGCCCCGGCCAGCCGCCGCCAGTCCAGACCGTGGTGCTCATAGAAGCGGTGGTCTTCGGTGGCGATCAGGGCCTCGGTCACGGACGGGGCGACCTCGTTGAGCGGCACCCAGGCGCGGTTGGCCCACTTGAACTCGGCCAGCGGTTTGCCGTCGGCCGAGAGGATTTGCGCCGGTTGTTCCAGCTTGGCCTTGCGCAGGTCGCTGATGCTGGGGGTGAACGGAATCAGCGCCAGCAGGTAGAGCAGGAACAGCGCCGGCACCGCGGCCAGCGTCCAGGCCAACTCGCGCCGGGTCGGGCGGCGAAGACGGACAAGCCGGCTGGCAAGAAGAGATTGGAGTTGGGACAGGTGTATCAAGCAGGAACCAAAGGACGACGGCACAGCATGGCCGGGGGCCCTATTGTGTCGAACTCGCGGGCCACAGGCGCACGGCCAAGGCCGCCAGGCTGGCGAGCGCCGCCATCACGCACACGCCTTGCCAGCCCAACTGCGCCAGCACCAGGCTGCCCAGCAAGGCGCCGCTGGACATGCCAATGAACATGCCGACAAACAGCACCGCATTGAGACGGCTGCGCGCAGCGGGATCGATGCTGTACACGATGCTCTGGTGGGCAATCAGCGCGGCTTGTGCGCCCAGGTCAAACACCACGGCCCCCACGGCAATCAGCCACAGTTGATCCGGGCCGCAGGCCATCGCCACGAACGCGGCGACCATCAGGATGGCCCCCAGGCGGGTGACCAGCTCGGGGCCCTGGTGGTCGGCCATGCGTCCTGCCAGCGGTGCGGCCAGTGCGCCCGCCGCACCGGCCAGACCAAAGGCGCCCGCCGCCGTGCTGCCCAGGTGAAAAGGGGCCGCGTGCAGCATCAGCGCCAGGGTGGACCAGAAGGCGCTGAAGCCCGTGCTCAACAAACCTTGTGCCAGCGCGGCGCGGCGCAAGGCGCGGTGCTTTTGCAGCAGGGAGAACAGGGACCGGAGCAAGGCGCCATAGCCGAGCTGGGTGGTCGGCACAAAACGCGGCAGGCGCAGCCACACGGTCAGGCCCAGCAGGGCAACGCTGATCGCGGCGGCCACGAACATGGTGCGCCAGCCAAAGTGTTCGGCCACAAAACCACTGACCACGCGAGACAACAAGATGCCCAGCAGCAAGCCGGTCATCACAATGCCCACCATCTTGCCGCGCTGCGCATCCTGCGCCAGCGTGGCGGCGGCGGGCACGATGTCTTGTGCCAGCGTGGCCGCCAGGCCGATGGCCAGGCTGGCGGCCAGCAGCACGCCCAGGCTGGGCGCACTGGCCGCCACCAGCAAGGCCGCCGTCAAGGCCACAGCTTTGCCCAGGATGATGCGGCGCCGGTCAAAGCGGTCGCCCAAGGGCGCCAGCAGCAAGATTCCCAGCGCGTACCCCAGTTGCGTGAGCGTGGGCACCAGACCGATGAGGCCGGTGGAGGCCTTGAACTCTTCGCCCAGAATGCCCAGCATGGGCTGGCTGTAGTACAGCGTGGCCGCCGCCAGACCGGCCCCGGTGGCCAGCAGCAGGAGCAGCAGGGCGGGGAGGGCAGGCTTTGTTTGCTTATGCGTAGTGGCGGGGGATGACATCGTAAAAAACCTCTGATTTGGGTGAGGCGCCAGTGTCTTGCATTCAGCTTGCCAATGGAACGCCCGTGCTGGGCACAATTGTTATACGCTATGCGCATGAAGACCATGCCCGACCGGATTGAACTCATGCAGACCTTTGTGCGCATCGTGGAGGCTGGAAGCCTGTCTGCGGCGGCGCTCCAAATGGGTGCGACCCAGCCCACGGTCAGCCGGCGGCTGCAGGCGCTGGAGCGCTCGCTGGGGCTGCGTCTGCTGCAGCGCTCGACCCATGCCATGAAGTTGACCGAGGAAGGCCAGCGCTGCTTTGCCCGCGCCAAGGAGCTGTTGGGCACCTGGGCTGCGTTCGAGGCCGACCTGCGCGGGGCCACCGATGTGCCCGAAGGCACGCTGCGCCTTGTGGTGCCGCACGCCGTGGGCCAGCAGCAACTGGTGGGGCCGCTGGCCGAGTACCTGCAGCGTTACCCGCGCGTGGCGGTGGAGTGGCTGCTGCACGACCAGACGCCCGAATTCATCGCGGGCGGGATCGATTGCGCCATCCATGTCGGTCCGGTGGACGATCCGTCGGTGGTAGCGCTCAAGATTGCCGAAATCCCCCGCATTGTGGTGGGCGCCCCGGCGCTGTTGGGCAATGCGCCTTTGCCGGTGCATGCGTCGGAACTGGCCGCGCTGCCGTGGCTGGCCTTGCGCACCTTCTACCGCAATGAGATCACGCTGGTCCACGCCCAGGGCGAGCAGTACCGGCTGCCGATCCAGCCGCGCATGAGCACCGACAGCCTGTTTGCCTTGCGCAATGCCGCCTTGCTGGGGCTCGGGGTGGGTGTGGCGTCGGCCTGGGCGGTGGCCGACGATGTGGCGCAGGGCAGTTTGCTGCACCTGACGCCGCAGTGGCACGCCGAGCCTTTGCCGATGTACCTGCTCTACCCGTATGCGCATTACTACCCCGCCAAACTGCGCCGCTTTGTGGAAGTGGTGCGCGCGGCGCTGCCCGCGGCCTTGCCCGACGACATCATGGGGCAAGCGCCCGCGCTTTAGGCGCCGCGGGGCGGTTTAGTCCCAGGCCGGCGCCAGCCCCTCGGGGCTCACCTGCCGCTCATCCCGGTCGAGCGCGGCGATGGCGTCCATGTCGGCGGGCGTCAGGCGCAGTTGCTGCGCCATCAGGTTGCTTTGCAAGTTGGCGCGCCGGGTCGAAGACGGAATCACCGCGTAGCCCAGTTGCAGCGCCCAGGCCAGCGCCACCTGCGCGGTCGTGGCCTCGTGGCGCTGCGCAATCTCCAGCAGCACCGGGTCTTGCAGCACCTTGCCATAGGCCAGCGTCATGTACGAGGTGATGTGGATGCCCTGGCTGCGTGCAAACTCGACCAGCTTGCGGTTTTGCAGGTAGGGGTTCAGTTCAATCTGGTTGGTGGCGATGTTGGCCGCGCCCACGACCGTGATGGCGTCTTGCAGCAGGGAGATATTGAAGTTGGACACGCCAATCTGCCGGGTCAGGCCGTCGGCCTTGGCCTGCATCAAGGCCTCCAGCGTGTCGGCCAGCGGCACCGCACCACGCGGCGAGGGCCAGTGGATGAGCGTGAGGTCCACCTGGTCGGTGCGCAGTTTGGCCAGGCTCTCCTTCAGGCTCGGAATCACCAGGTCTTTGGCCAGGTTTTCAGTCCAGATTTTGGTGGTCAGAAAAAGCTCACTGCGCGGCACGCCGCTGCTGGCAATGGCCTGGCCCACTTCGGCCTCGTTGCCGTAGATTTGCGCGGTGTCAATCAGGCGGTAGCCCAGTGCCAGCGCCTGGCTCACGGAGTCGATGACGACCTGGCCTTTAAGCCGGAATGTGCCCAGGCCGAAGGCGGGAATAGCGGTGCTGAGAGTCATGAGGGATGTCCTTGGTTGGTGAGAATGAATTAATGCACGAGTACGGGATGTGTGCTTTGCGCTCGCGCAGGGATGCCTTCACGCCGGTCCAGGCGACCGCTCCAGTAGGTCAGGGCCAGGGCGCCCAGCACCACGAGGGCGCCGATCCACGGCGTGTGCATCAGCCCCACATGCGTCACCACCAGGCCGCCGGCCCAGGCGGCGAAGGCGATGCCGACGTTGAAGGCCGCAATGTTGAGGCCCGAGGCCACATCCACCGCATCGGGCGTGTGGCGCTCGGCCTGGCGCACCACGTACACCTGCAGGCCCGGCACATTGCCAAAAGCCACCGCGCCCCACAGCAGCACCGTGCCGACCGCCAGCCACGGATGCGGCGCGGTGAAGTTGAAGACCAGCAGCACGGCGGCGAGCAGTGCAAATATGAGCTTGAGCGCGGCAATCGGCCCCTGGCGGTCGGCCAGTTGGCCGCCCCAGATGTTGCCCGCCGCCACGGACACGCCGTACACCAGCATCACCCAGCCGACCGATGCAGCGCTGAAGCCC
>JAZKHK010000038.1:0-12357 GCA_040385425.1 Pseudomonadota bacterium
TGCATGCCTGGATTGATCGGGATCAACACGGGTGGTTGTCTGAAGTTTGGGGTGTATCCAAATTGCCCTGCCGAGAAATTCGTCGTTCCGCCGCCATTGCTAAGGTGAATGATGCCATCAAGGACCTGCACGTACAGGCCGGGGGGCAGGCTCGGTGGCCGACTCGGGCCGGGGACTTGGGCCAGCAGCAACGGTGAGGCGCTTAGCAGGGTCAGCGCTAGTACGCATTTAATTGCAGTACATTTTTTTTGGGACATCACGTTTTTCTCCTTCGGGTTTGGCGATTGAATCGTCCTTTTTTTCGTCTTTTTCGGCGTTGTCAGCTTTGGCCTGCGCGTCCGACGGTTCGGTTGGCGTTGCTGAACTGGCCGTGATAACCGGCATGCTGTGGGGGCTCGTTTGCACTGTGTTGGTGTTGATGATGTTGACCGTGCTGTTGAGCGCTTGCGCGACGGCAGACTGCATCGTGATCATTGCGTTAACGACAGACGCACAACCCGCCATCATGGGTCTGTCGCGGCATTCGGACAAGGTGGGCGCGACGAGTGCATTGAGGTTGGCTACGCGTGTCACGGTGCCGCCCGTCACAGCGCCGGTGGTAACGATGGTGTTCCCGGCCCGCAGCGCTACCGCGCCGGAGGTGTTGACGACCCCGTTGGCGGCAACGGTGAGGATGTCGGTGCTGCTGCCAGTCGCACCGGCCGTCAGGTTGATGTTGCCGCCGTTGGCGCTTTGAACCGTGCCGTTGACGGTCAGGGGGCTGTGTGCCGTCAGGGTGATGCTCCCCGCGCCGGTGCTGACGGAGGTGCTGCTGGCGGTCGTTAAGGCACCGGTATTGCTGATGTTGATATTGCCGGTGCTGCCGTCTGCGGTTTGCTGGACGTCATTAAGGGTCAGTGCGCCCGTATTGACGATGTTGATATCGGTGTTGGCGCCGGCGTTGTTGGCGCTCAGGGTGCCCACACGGGTGACCAGCGCCGTGCCGTGGCCGATGCCGTTGGTAGCCGTTGCCGCCAGGCTGGAGCCGGTGATGGTGCCGCCGCCGCTGACGATGGCCGAGGTCTCCCTGGCATTGAGTGTGACGTCGCCGATACCTGCATTCACCGCGGCGTTGACGTTGATGTCACCGCTGGCTTCCAGGGCGATGTTGCCGCCCGACTGCACGACCCCGGTGCCGACAATCGACAGGCTGCCGGTGTTGGAAATACTGATGTTTCCGCTGCCGCTGTTGGTGGCGGTCAAAGAACTCACCCGGGTGGCGATGGGGCCGGAACCATTGCTCGATATTCCGCCCATGGCCGTCATCGTCAATTGGTTGGCGTAGATCGGGTAGTTTTCCATCGCGCTGTTGTTGACGCTGATGGCCTGGGTGGCGTTGAGTGTCACGTTGCCAGCGCTGTCGCTGGCGCCACTTGCATCGATGTTGCGGTTCACCGTGATGGAGCCCATAGACGAGGTGATGGCCACATCGCCCCCTGCACCCGTTTGTGGCGTGGTCCTGATGTCTCCAACCACTACGTGACCGGTGCCGTTGAGCGTGACCTGCCCGCCGCCGGTCTCCAGTTTTCCGACCTGGATGCCCGCCGAGCGTGGCAAGGCGCCCGTCCCGGTTTGCATGACCATGGTGCCGCTGCCTTGTGTCTTGAAGGTCAGGTTGGTGCCATCATCGCTGCCGATCAGGTTGATGCCGATGTTCGAGCCCGCATCGGTGGACGCATTGCGGGTGCGCAGCGTGAGGTTGCTGTTGTTGGCCAGCGTGACCGTAGCGCCCGTGAATGTGCCGCTGGTGCCGATGTAGTCGCTGGCCTCCAGAACCAGATTCATGCCACCCGTCATGCCTTCAATTTCCGATTGGTAGATCATCGTTGGCCCGGCGTCGGCAAAGTTGACGGTGCCGGGCGCGATGGCGCCTTGAAATGTCGACGTTCCGTCGCTGTCACCATCGCCCGAACCGCCGACGATGGTGATGGTGCCCGGGTCCAGCAGCAGCGTGCCGTTACGACCCGACGGGGCGCTGACATTCACTTTGGCATGGAAATCCAGATTCTGCCGGCCGGACGTCTCGACGAACCCGCCATTGCCGCCTTGGGCGCCGCCGCGCGCCGAGATGCTGCCGTAGGCGCGGGTGGTGTCATCCGACCACACAATCACCTTGCCGCCATCGCCACGGTCGAGGGCATCGGCTTTGAGCTGTGTGTCGGCTCCGACATACGTGCGCTTGGCATTTTGGATGGCCGCGTTGTCACCGTGGTAGTCGCCGCCCACCAGGATGGTGCCGCCACCGGTTTGACCACTGGCATCGACCACCGCATTGCCGGTGAGGCCGACGCGCTCGCCCAGCACCTGGATTTCGCCCCCGGTGCCGACCCCTGTGGCGCTGGTCACGCTACCGGCCTCCAGCAGCGTGTCGCCGCTGGCTTTGAAGACGATCTTGCCGTTTTCGCCCACCACGGCGCTGTTGGCATTGACGGTGCCGCGCTGCTTGATCAAAGCACCGTAGATGCCGATGTTGCCGCCTTGCGCGATCACTTGCCCGACATTGAGGGCCTGGTCGCTTGGCGCGCTGACGACAACGTGCAGGTCAGGACTGCTGGAGTCGAACAGTTGCACACTGCGCCCGGCTGCCAGGATCACATCCCCCCGGGGCGAGGTGATGACGCCGCTGTTTTCGACCTGGGGTGCAATCAGGTAAACCTGCCCGCCGCTGGGGGTGGTGATGGCCCCCTGGTTGATGACGCTGCCAGCCGCTGTGCCGTCAGTGAATTTCAGCTTCCCGGCCATGAAATCTTCGTTGCTGAGCTGCAGGCTGGAGGCGACCAGCCCATTGACATTCACCTGCGCACCGGCGCCAAACACAATGCCGTTGGGATTGATCAGGAACACTTTGCCATTGGATTGCAGGGCGCCCAGAATTTTTGTCGGGTCCTGTCCCACCACACGGTTCAGTACGCTGCTGCTGGAATTCTGTTGCACGAAGCGGGTGACCTCGCCCGCATTGATCGAAAAGCTTTGCCAATTGATGACCGCGCCCGGGCTGTTGGTGATGGTCAGCACGTTGCCCGCGCTGGAGTAGCTCACCTGGCCGTTGACGGTTTGGGCACCACCCGGGTTGGCCCATGCCGAGGCCGTGCTCAAGCCTGCCACGATCAGCAGCGGCAGTAGCCGCAGGCATGGCCGGATGCTCCCTCGGGCCACCGGGACTGCGCATGCCTTTTTGTTGTGCTTGTTGTGCTTCATGTCGTGTGTCCCTGATTAGTAGCTGGCTGTTATTTTGAAATGGATGCGCTGCTCACCCTTGGCTTGGGTATCGGACGCGTCGATCACACTGCCCCAGTCCATTTGCAACGCGAAATACCGGTCAATACGCATGCGCAGTCCCAGCCCCACGCTGCCAATGGACGCTTGCGTCTGTTCGCCTGGCAGTGCGTTGTTGCGGGACACATAAGCGCTGTCGTAGAAAGCCAGCAGGCGGCATTCGGCAGAGGCATTCATCAGGGTGCTGCACCAGTTGGGCGTGTACAGCTCCAGGTTGGCCATGCTCCCGGAATCATTCGAGATGTCGCGTTCATTGAAGCCGCGCACCGAGGCTGCGCCACCGGCGCCGAATTGTTCACTGGACACCAGGGCATCGTTGGTGCTTTGGCCGTTGAAAGCGGCGCGCATCTGCCAATCGCTCGGTAGCGCACGGCTGTAGCTGGCGCCGTAACGCAGCACCGTGTACGTGGCCGAGGCGCCGGTTCGCGCACGTTCAAAATCAGCGCTGCTGCCTTTGTCGCCACCGGGTAGGTTGCGCACGCCGCTCACGTAAAAATCCGTGTTGCCGGCACTGACCGGGAAGTTGGCGCTGTAGGTCAGGCTGAACGGACGCACGGTGATGTCATTGCCCAGCGGGATGCCTTGCAAGGAGACATTGTTGGTGACGGTTTTGTAGTCGATGCCGGCGGTGAGCTTCGACTCGTAATCACCGCTGCGGTCGAAGTTGTGGTTGTAGCGCGCACCCACGGTTGAGCCTTTGCCACTGACCTGCAAGTCGAGGATGCCGGCACTCACCGTGCCGGAATCGACGTTGGAGGTGTTGCCATAAAAGTCCAGCGAGTCGCCCAGGCTGTACAGCGGAATGTGGTACCCAAAACCATAGACGCTCACCTTGCTCGGGTTGTCCAGGCTGGTGGTGTATTGCAGACTGCCGACGTGGTCCAGACCGCCGAGGTTGGCGTGTTGCAATTGCACGTTCAGGCGATTGCGCCCCGTATTGATGTCGCCGGTGTTGTCCAGGCTGACATTGACACGCCAGTCCTTCTCGTCCGCCGTTTTGACGAGGGCCTTGATTTCACCGTTCTGGTCGCCCTCTTGTAACTGCAGGGTGATTTTTTTGGCCGGATTTTCATTGGCGACCTTGAGGCTGCGCGACACGGCCAGCAAGTTCGGCGTCTCGCCGGTGCGCAAGGCGGGCAGGCTGTTGCGGATGTTGTCTTGCGTGAAGACCTGGTTGCCTTCGACGGTGACGCTGCCCAAGCGGAGTTCCGTCACCTGGATGTGCACCACGCCCTGCTGCAACTCCTGCTCCGGCAACATGACCCACACCACGCTGTAGCCGAGCTTGCGGTACGCGTCTTGCAGGGCCTTTTGTGCGCCCGCCACATCGCGGATATCGCGCGCTTTGCCGGTGTACGGCGCCGTCAACGCGTCGATGCTGGACGCCGTGAGCAGCGTATTGCCTTCGACGGAAAAACGGACGATGTCGAACTGCGCAAATGCACTGTTTGCTTCTTGCGCATGCAGTCCCGCCGCAGCGATCCATAGTGCCTGGGCCAACAGCAGGCGGTGCCATTTTGGAATCATGTTGCGTTTTTCTTTAATTGACTGGGACCGTATAGGGGCATGTGCAAAGACGGTTAACGTCTTCTCCTCCCATGCACCGTACACAAATGAAAACAATTCTCATTTTTTAGAGAGACCGGGAATGCTATACAAGCCTGCCGGCTTTGTATATCCCCCATTCGAGTGACAAAAGGCTTAAGGAGGCGCTGACAGGTCTTTACCAGGCGCTGTTGCTGAAATCGCCGAAAAAATCGGAGATTTATATGGTAAATCAGGCTCTAGCCCTTATGAAACATGCGTGAGTAGCTATCAAATCAATAGCTCACTGAAACCACCTCGGGGATGGCCTCAAGCGCTTTCATCCGGCTGGTAAATCCGCCACTTGCCTCGTCCCGCTTCTTTGGCCGCGTAAAGGGCCCGGTCCGCTTTCTGGATCAGGGTCTTGACGCTGTCTCCGTGCTCGGGGAACAGGCTGATGCCGATGCTGGCGCCGATGTGGAGGGTCTGGCCCCCGCTTAACAGGAAGGGCGCGCAAAGCCGGTCAATCAGTTCTTGCGCCACCCCGGTCGCACTGGCCATGCTGTCGAGCACCACCACAAATTCATCGCCGCCCAGCCGGGCCAGCGTATCGACTTCGCGCAGGCGTTCCTTCATCCTGGCCACCACCTGCTGCAGCAGCTCATCGCCTGCGGCGTGGCCCCAGGTGTCGTTGACGGGCTTGAAATGGTCCAGATCGGCGTACAACACGGCGCAACGCGTGCCATCGCGATGCGCGCGCTCCAGGGTATGTTCAAGCCGGGAATGCAGGAGCAGGCGGTTGGGCAGATCGGTTAGCGCGTCGTGGTGGGCCAGGTGCTCCATGTGGGTTTCCACGTGGTTCATGCGCGCCATGTCCAGGCTGATACCGACATAGTGGGTGGGCTGCCCCTGCGCATCCCGCACCGTGCTGATGACCAGCCATTCCTGGTAGATATCGCCGCTTTTGCGACGGTTCCAGATCGCGCCCTGCCACCCGCCGGACTCCAGAATGGTCAGCCACATCTGTTGGTAGAAAGAGCGCTCATGGCGGCCGGACTGCAAAAGACGGATCGACTGGCCCATCAATTCTTCATCGCTGTATTCCGTGACGGCGCTGAAGGCCGGGTTGACCATGAGGATGTTGCAGTCCAGGTCGGTGACCACAATGGTTTCCTGGGTCGTGTCCATCACCGATTGGGCCAGGCGGACGCTGTCAAATGCGCGGTCGCGCTCGGCCGTGCGGTGGCTGATCAGCTTGGATGCGGCGTTGAGCGCCTGCGCCACCTCGTCCGCTTCCTTGATGGGCAGACAGGGCACCGCCGCCGGCTGGCCCGAGCCCAGCGCCAGGGCCGGGGCGACCAGGGCATGCACCGTGTGAGCGATCCGCTGGCCCAGAACCCGGGCAAATGCGATACCGGTCAGCAGCAGGGCCGCGATCGCCAGGCCGAGATACAAGAGCAGGTTTTGCATGTCGGCCATCAAGGCGCTTTTAGGCGCGGCAATGCCAACCCACCATCCCGCGCTCGGCAGACGGCTCAGGGCCACATAGGAGAGGATGCCATCCGATGTCTGGGCCTCCACGATGCCTTCATTCATCTCCAGGATCCGTTGCAGGATGCCCGGCGTCGTCTGGTGCCCGACGAATTTCTCAGACAAGGAATTTCGCGCAATGATGATGCCCTGGCTGTCAAGGACGGCCGCAATGTACCCCGCTGGCAGATGTTGCTCGGTCAGGATTTTTTCAAAGCGGGCCGGCAGAATGCCGGCGCTCAGGATGTATTTGATCTTTCCATCCTGGCGCACGGGTGCGCCCACGCTGATCAGCGGACGGCCCGAGACGGCTCCCATGAAAATATTGGAAATATCGGGCTGCCCGGTTTGCAGAATGCGCGCCAGTTGCGCCGGGTTTCCATACGAGGGCAGGGGGCTCCCGTCCAATGAATTCAGGGTGTTGAAGACCTGCTGCCCGTCCCGGTTGCTCAAGACCATCGTGTCGCCCACCCGCATTTTCACGAGATCATGGGCGCGCTTGTAGGCCATGGCCAGGTCTTCATTGGCGAAAAAAGGCCCTTCCGACAGGATGGCGGTGGCGGTCTTGGCGATGATGAGTTCCCGGTCCACCGCCTGTCCCAGCGCACGGGCGGTCTGAAGCAGGTTTTGCTCCAGTTTGGCGTGTTCACGCTGGTGAAAATATTTGAGAAGAAGGGCCGTACTCAGCAGGCCCGGCAGCATGCACACCGCAACCAGCCGCAGCAGATTTCCCCGGATGGTGGAGGTAGACAAGAATGAGCAAAAGGCGTCGTTATCCTTTCGCGCTGGTTTCAGGGCAGTCCTGTCGGGTGATTGATCATGCTTGTCCCTGAGTAATAATTTTTTAGTCATACCTTCTTTCGCTGGATCAACGATCACAGAGGTATGAGTCTGTGTGATCAGGAATGCCCATGCACCGAATAGATGCATATTTAATATAACTTATCGGAAAGTATCTTGGCAAGTCATCTTGAATTCGATTTGGCGTCTTTTGCCGCATCGCCGGGTTTCACGCTGCCGTCCGGCTGTGGCACCGCGATGGGATCGACCTTGACCTTGGCCACGCCCTTGTCCTCATCAATCCCGATCTTCTTGGCCGTGGAGGGGGAGAGGTCCACTATCCGGCCTTTCACATACGGTCCGCGGTCCTGGATGGTGACATTCGCACTCTGGCCGGTTTCCAAGTTCGTCACCTTGGCTTTGGTGCCCAGCGGAAGCGTTTTGCTCGCCGCGTTGTCGGCCTGCGGGTTCATTTTTTTGCCGTCCGCCATCTTCTTGCCGGCAAACTTTTTCGCATAGAACGAGGCTTTGCCTATACGTTTTTGGCCCGACAGGTCAGGTTTTCTCTTCTCAGGAGAACGGCGCTGCGGTGATGACGCGGCATCCTGCGGCGCAGCAGGCTCGGCGGCAAGTGCATGCGAGGGGAAATTAGCCGCATAAGTGCCAACAAGCCAGATCATCAGCCCTCTGGCCAGGCGATTGAAATGGGCCATTTTTGGCATTTTGTCGATGCTCCTGGCAAACCGTACCGCTAAAAGGACGAATGCTCTGCCCTGAAACGGTCGCTGTCTGTTCGACCTCGCACATTGAAATCGTGGAAATTGGGGGCCTGATTCAGCCCCGGTTCTTGTATTTGGACAATTTTTAAGCTAAAGAGGCCTCTAGCCCTTGATTTATATACGCAGATAGCTATCAAATATGTAGCAAATTCCCCGGCGAATTTCCGCCGTAGGCCTTATAGCAAGCACCTTGGAAAGTTGCTTTGACGGCGGGGGCTTGTTTTTGTATTCTTTTCTAATGGTTCTATTAATACATAGTAGTAGTAGATAAGGGTGGCGCGTTTCTGTGGATAAGGGTATTAAGCTGTTCAATTTCAAGGACTTGGATGCCGTCAACCCATGTGGGCACCCGTGCTTTCGAGCTGTATCCATTCACTGAACAAGTCTGGTTTTTGTATTTTTCTGTGGATAACTCTCCGCTTATGCGGGAACTATGCACAGAGTTGTTCTGTCCCGCCCATCACGCCATTGAACAGCGTAAATCAGACCTATCGGCCTCTGTTTTGTGCAGCCAGGGACTGCGTGACTTACATCACAGACGCGGACGCCGGGCGTGGGCTTAATCCAGCCTTCGACCCTTCTGGATAAAGCTTCCCATGAAAAAAATTCTGTTGTCCCTGGTGGTGCTCGCCAGCCTGAATGTCGTGGCCGAGGAGGCACCCTGGCTGCTGGAGGCGCGCAAGGTCGCCAGCACAGTGCCACCCAAATTACTGCAAGTACTGAGTGAAGAAATTGCCAAGGGCGGCCCGGCGTCCGCTATCGGCGTCTGCCGCGATAAGGCGCCCCAGATAGCCAAAGCGGCCTCGGAGCAGTCGGGCTGGGCCATCAAGCGCGTCAGCCTGCGCAACCGCAACCCCAAGGCGGTTCCTGATGCCTGGGAACGGGCTGCTTTGGAAGAGTTTGATCGCCGTGCCGCTGCCGGTGAAAGCCCCGCCAGCCTGGAAAAATCCAGCCTCGTGACGGAGGCCGGCCGCACCGAGTACCGCTACATGAAGGCCTTGCCCGTGCAGCAAGTCTGTCTGGCTTGCCATGGCGCGCCGGACAGCCTGATGCCTGAAGTAACCCACCAGTTGCGCACGCTTTATCCCGACGACAAGGCGGTGGGCTATGTCACCGGCCAGATTCGCGGTGCCATGACGATTCGGAAAACGGTATCCAACCCGTCGTGATCGCTTAATCGAGCAATTCCGCTGGAATGTTGCCGCCGTTTTTGGCCAGTTGTTGAAGCACCGCTTTATGCAGCCACATGTTCATTTGGGCCGAGTCGTTCATTTTTTCTACCGGGCAGCCCAATTCGGTGGCCAGTTCCTTGCGGGCATTCAGGCTGCTGTCGATCCCCAGCAGTTTCAGCAGATCCACGATCGAGGCTTTCCAGTTTAATTTTTCAGACTGTGCGGCAGCCAGCGTCTCCAGCTTGGCCACGACATCGACTTCACTGATCGCTGTAGGGGCTGCTTGAGTTGGGGTGGCTGTTGGAGTCGGACCGGCGGTAGAAGGGGCTTGCGCAACCGCTTCTTCCTTTTTGTCGCCAAAACCCAGCGTGGAGAGAATTTTTCCGAAAATACTCATTTCATTTCCTCTTGAGTTGAATGAGTTCGGATACTCGCCGCATTGGAGCCGCGCTTGTTGATGCTTGGCAATAGCGGGGCCAAAAATCAGATTTGGCCAGGAGACAACTCATCCTGCGGCAAGGCGTTCAAGAGCAGGCCGGGAGGCCCAAGCGCTTGAATTCAAGGGAAATTATGAGTCAAATCGGGCTCTGGCCCTTATGCAATGGGCGCAACCAGCTATTAAATTAATAGCTGGTTGGCAAGCTGACCAAATGATTATTTGGCTTTGTAAGTGGCGCTTTGCACCACCATGTACGTGACTGCATTGCGCAAATCGGTATCACTCAGACTCGCTATACCAGCACGTGCGGGCATCGCTTTATGTCCGCCAATGGCTGAATGCACCAGGCTATCGAACCCGTTTTGCAGACGGGGTTTCCAGGCATTGAAATCATCGATACGCGGAGCGCCGTCCTTGCCTGTGCCATGGCAGTTGATGCAATGGCTTTGCACCAGTTGCTCACCCGTGATGGTCGAAGGCGAGGCATAAGGTTTTTTGGGGTCAACTGCATGACCAAAACTGACCATGAAAGCGATTGCGCGGCTGATTTCCAGGTCGCTCAGGTTGGGCTGGCCGCCGTGGGCCGGCATCTTGCCGATGCCGCCGATGGCGCTTTCAGTCAGTTTGCCCAAACCATTTTTTGAACGTTGCGTCCAAGCGGCAACATCGCCAATTTTTGGCGCGCCGTCTTTGCCGCTGGTATGGCAGCCTGCGCACACTTGTTCAACCACTTCGCGGCCAGTTTTTTCGGCCGCCAGAACACTGGATGCACCCAGGGACAAAGTGATCAGCGAGACGCCTGCGATTATTTTTTTAAAACGGGGAAGAGATTGCATGTTATTTCCAAATTTAGCGGCGTTGACACCGTCTGTTACAGGCCCAAATTTATTATCGCGCGTCAGGCAGTTCAATTTTGACTTCGAGCACTTCCAGGTTGTCCTGGCGCTCCAGGTTCACCTTGATGTCAGCGAGGTTAATTTTGACGTATTTGCTGATCACGGCCATCAGCTCGCGCTGCAAGGCTGGCAAGTAATCAGGCTCAGCGGCATTGCGGCCACTGCGTTCATGGGCCAGAATGATCTGCAGCCGCTCTTTGGCGACACTGGCAGATTTCTTTTTCTCACCCGCAAAAAAAGAAAAGAATGACATGTTGTTATTTCCCCCTGAAAAGCCGCTTTAAAAGACCTTGTTTGGGTGCATCCGTAAAACGCATGGGCTTTTCGCCACCCAAAAACCGTTCAATCACGTCTTTGTAGGCTTCCGATACGTCGCTACCCTGCATATGGACCGCTGGCAAGCCCTGGTTGGACGCCTGCAGCACCGATTCGCTCTCGGGAATGACACCGATGAGCTTGATGCGCAAAATGTCCTGGATGTCTTCCAGCGACAGCATCTGTCCCTGGTTGACGCGTGTCGGGTTGTAACGCGTGATGAGCAAGTGTTCCTTGATCGGCTCCAGGCCTTCCATGGCGCGCCGGGTTTTGCTGGAGAGCATGCCCAGAATGCGGTCCGAATCGCGCACCGAAGACACTTCGGGGTTGGTCACCACCAGCGCTTCGTCGGCAAAGTGCATGGCCATCAAGGCCCCGGTTTCAATGCCGGCGGGGGAATCGCAGACGATGAAGTCAAAACCCATCGCGCCCAGGTCAGCCAGCACCTTTTCCACGCCTTCTTGTGTCAGCGCATCCTTGTCGCGGGTTTGCGAGGCGGCCAGCACAAACAGGTTGTCGCACTGCTTGTCCTTGATGAGCGCCTGGTTCAGGTTGGCTTCACCATGAATGACGTTGATCAGGTCGTACACCACGCGGCGCTCGCAACCCATGATCAGGTCCAGGTTGCGCAAGCCCACGTCAAAGTCGATCACAGCGGTTTTATGGCCACGCAAAGCCAAACCAGTCGCAAAGCTGGCGCTGGTGGTTGTTTTGCCCACCCCCCCTTTGCCGGAGGTAACCACGATGATTTTTGCCATGGGAGTGATGTCTTTCAAATTAAAAAATTAGGGGTTCAAGGCTTCAAAAAGCAGCTTTTCCTGTCCATCGCTGCTCAAACGCACCTGGGCCGCTTTGCCCTGAACCTCGGGCGGCAAGGAGTTTTCGCTGGTGCGGTAGACACCGGCAATCGAAATCAATTCGGGCTCCAGGCACATCGAAAAAATGCGTGCATTGGTGTTGCCGCTGGCACCGGCCATGGCTTTGCCGCGCAGGGGCGCATAGACATGGATGTTGCCATCGGCCAGCACTTCAGCACCGGGGTTGACCATGGCCAGCACCACCAGATCGCCGCCCCGGGCATAGATTTTTTGACCTGATCGCAGCGGCTTGTCGATCACCATGGTGGTCACAGCCGGCGCTGTGTGAATGACTTCACGAACGGTTTCGACCACCAGTTCTTTCACCACCGGTGTTTCGACCGGAGGGCGGGGGCGGTGCACTTCCACCGGGGCTTCGACCAGACCCAAGGTCAAGGCGGCGGCCATCCAGTCCGGATTGGTGCCGCGTATGGCCACCGGCACCAGATGGCATGACCGGATGACTTTGAGCAAAGGCACCATGTCCGGCATGGACAGATCTGCCGCCACATGCGAAAAATCCAGCACCAGGGCGTCGTGGTCAAAAAAGTCAGGATTTTCACCTTTTGGTCCAAATTGCTGGACCAAATCAGCAGCCAGCACCTTCCAGTCATTCGTCTTGACCAGAAGGGCCACCAGAGGCAACTGTGCACTTTTTATTTCAAAAGAAGCATGCACAGGGCCAGAGGAAGAAGTGGCAGGAGAAACAGGCATTGGAGATGAAAGCGGGTGAAAAGCGGTTAAACAGCG
>JAZKHK010000038.1:12367-30205 GCA_040385425.1 Pseudomonadota bacterium
GGGGCGACGAAGGCCTTAAAGCACTGATTCAGACGGCTGTCAATCTTACTTGATTGCATTGATAAAACACATCTTCAATCCAGCTTCTTTGCAGCCACGGCGGATTCAAATAACAAGTTGCCAACAATGCTCTAAAAATGCAGAAGGAATTGGGGTTTGTTATCTTATATTTATTCTATTTATTAATTAGTAGTAGTAGATAAGGGCAGCAGGTTTGTGTGGATAAGCTGAATTTGTTGATTTTAATCAACGACTTACAGCATGCGAACCCATGTGCGTGCCCCTGCTTTCAGGCTGTACCTCAAAACTGGACAACTTCCGGATTTTGTTTTTTCCTGTGGATAAGTGTTGGCTTATAAGAAAATTATGCACAGGTTTATCATTTGACAGCGCGGCCTGAACTGCTGCAGGCGCTTGATGTGAAAACCAAGGCCTGCAGAGGGTTTTCAAGCTTTAAGCGAGCGCGGGGTAATCGGTATAGCCTTTGGCGCCACCACCGTAAAAAGTGGTGCGGTCTGGTTCATTGAACGCAGCGCCTTCCTGCAGGCGGCGGGTCAGGTCGGGGTTGGCAATGAAGGGGCGGCCGAAAGCCACCAGATCGGCTCCTTCTGCGAGGGCTTGATTAGCCAGTGCCGCATCCAGACCGTTGTTCACCATCCAGGCTGCTTTGCCGCCGGCCTGGCGGTAGGTGGCGCGTAGCGCGGCATAGTCAAATGGCACGTCACCCTGCACAAAATCGCGTGCGCCGCCGGTGGCGCCTTCAATAACGTGCAGGAAAGCCGGGTTCAAAGGCGCGAGTTGGGTCACCACGTAGTCAAACAGCGGTTGCGGATAGGCGTCCTGGGCATCGTTGGCGGGGGTGACCGGCGACAGGCGCAGGCCGACGCGGTCGCTGCCGATTTCCTGGCTGACGGCGGTCATGACTTCCAGCAGCAAACGGGCGCGGTTTTCAATAGAACCGCCATAAGCGTCGGTGCGGGTGTTGGAACCTGAACGCAGGAACTGGTCGAGCAGGTAGCCGTTGGCGCCGTGCACTTCAACGCCATCAAACCCGGCGGCGATTGCATGGCGGGCGGCGCGGCGGTAGTCGCTCACGATGCCGGGCAGCTCTTCCAGTGTTAAGGCGCGCGGCATGGAGGTGTCTTCAAACGTGGGAACACCGTCGCGGATCAGGACGGTTTTGGTATTGGCGCGGATGGCCGACGGTGCCACGGGGGCCTGACCACCGGGTTGCAGATCCACATGCGACACGCGTCCCACATGCCACAGTTGCACCACGATCTTGCCGCCCGCGGCGTGCACGGCGTCGGTGACGGGCTTCCAGGCAGCAACTTGCTCCTCACTCCAGATGCCCGGGACATCGGAGTAGCCCTGGCCTTGGTGGCTGATGGCCGTGGCTTCGGTCACGATCAGCCCGGCGCCGTTTTTGGGGTCGGCGCGCTGGGTGTAATAGGTGGCCATCAGTGGCGTGGGAATAGCACCGGGAGCGCGGTTGCGCGTGAGGGGTGCCATGACGACACGGTTGGCCAGATGCATGCGGCCGACTTGAAGGGGAGCGTAGAGAGAAGTCATTGAGTTACCAGGTTGAAGAAAAAACCATTTGCTGGCGTATCTTCAAAATGCAAGCTCTTTCGAATTTGTTTGCCCCCTATTCAAGACGCTTGGGTAAGAAGAGTGGATAAAAAAATGCAGCCAGCAACGCATAAGCGTCAGTGGCTGCATGAATTTACCCGATGCCTCCAATGGCAATCAGGTAACAGAGGTTAATGAACTGGTAATTAGAACTTGTAGATGTAGGCAATTCCCAGCAGGGTCACGTCCTGATTCTGATTCATGTTGACGGTCGTGTTGTCGGAATAGACAAACGGGACACCGTTGTAACCCCAGGTCCATTCATCCAATGATGTCCGTTGGTGTATCAGGTTCACGCGCACGGAGGATTTTTTGTCCACGGCATAGGTGCCATACAAGCTGATACGTGTGCTTTGATAATTGACGTCTGGTAACCCGATGGCAACTTGAGCCAGATTGTTTGCACTTGGCGCGGCACCCGTGGCCGTTGGCGAAGCCACCATTCCGTATTTTGTGGTGTCTTTGAGGTACATCAGTTGAGCACCCACCTCCAGCTTGCTGGAAATCTTGCCTGTGACGCCGAATCCCAAGCCGTCACTGCGTGTTGCCAAATCACCGATGTAATCCACACCGCGGTTGATTTTCAGGTTTTGATTGCCTTGGGAAACATAGCCAGTGAGCTTCCAGTTGTCTGACACTGCATAACTGGCGTCGAGGCTGTATTGCCTGTTGCTGGATTCACGCCAGCCTTTACCGCCCGCAATGGCGTTGAAGTCAGTGGCGTTTTTGTCAGTACCGTCTTCGGCATTGAACTGAATTTCGATTTGATCGGTCGGTGTCCAGTTGGCTGACAATTTAAATTTTTCCCGGTCCACATTCACCATGTTCATCGGGAGTGTGGCGGTAGCTGTCGTGGCCAGGAGTTGGGTGGCGGAGACAAGCTGACCGTAGCTTGCTGCAGCCAGGCTGGTCCAGTCCGATCCGTTGCGCCGGCTATTACTGTAAGCCACCGAGCCCGTCAGCGTTTCCGACATGGTTCGGCGCAGTTCCAGCCGGTAGCCTTTCTCTTCATTCCTGGCGCGTAGCGCCACCAGACCTGCCACATTTTCTTCGGCGATAGAAGTTGGGACCTCACGCTTCAGAGAGTTGTAATCCAGCCCCAGGGTGGCGCGCAGATTGACTGGCAACTGGTAGCTGGCTTCGAGCTTGCCGGTAATTTTGTTGGTCGAGGTATGCCCGTTGTACCAAAACGTGGTTCCATTCTCCGTGTTGTAGAGGGCCTTGGGCGTTTTGTCGTCCTTGTCTTCATAACGAAGATTGGCCAGCAAACTCAGCTTGGAACTGGGCCGTGCGGTCAGACCGAACTGGGCCAGGGTGGTGTCCACAACACCATTCAGGCTGGTGACGCCCGCAGGGGCGCTCGTCAATCCCATGCTGGCAAAGTCTTCGTTTTGCGTGGCGTGGGTATAGGCGTATTTGAAGGTGCTGTTGACGGTGGGGCTGATGCGGTAACTGCCGGACACGTAAAACTGGTGCGCCTGGTTGTCAGGCTGCAGTGCAACGGCTTGTTGCATCACATTCTGCAGGGTGATGCCTTGGATACCTCCTACTGAGCCGCTCAGATTGGAGCTACCTCCCGAGCCAGCGGTGAAGTTGTTCAGTACGTTCGGTACCGTGGCTCGAATGTTGCCGTTGTCGTTGGTGAAAAACGATCCGTAGTAACCGGCCGTGAGGTTCAAATTGTCGCGAGAATAATTCAGCTTGGTTTCAATTTGTTTGGTCGTGCTGTTGATGGGTTCGGGCAGCATCAACAAGGCCCAGGTCTGATTGGTCGCACTTTGCGTGGTGTTGCAACCCGGTACGCTTGCGCTACAGGTGAATCCCTTGGCAAACAGGCGCGCGCCATCCTTGTCTTCGTTCTTGAACGTCACTTCAAATTGAAGATTGGGTGTGATCCACTTCTCACCCATCAAACCTAAACCAACGCGCTTGATCTGAAAGTTGTAATCGGTTCCGGTTCCTGGGGTTGCCAGGCGCACGACCGTGGGTGTCGTCGATCCCGCACCCAACAGGCCGGTATTGACGGTGCGCGGGTCATGGCGTACCAGTTCAGAATAATCGAAGCCGTACTTCCAGTCGCCCTGTTTTTCGTGGGTGACCGACAAGTCCCGATTGTCCAGCCCCAGGTTGCGACCCTTGATCGTCACGGAGGTGCCGGTTGCATCATCGCGTTTGTTGATGTCGAGGTCGACATTGACAGACGTCCCGTTATCGCGCATGCCGTTGTACTGCCCGAACAGGGCGCGGTCGCGCTGGTTGCCACTGACGCTATCGACACCAATGCTGATGGAGCTTTCGGGCCGGATCAACTCAGCGACCTCGGCATCTTGGGCGTATACCGGGGCACACGCTGCAATCACCGCAAGAGAAACAAGCGTTTTTCTGAAATCAAAATTTTGTTTAACGAGGTTCATGACAAATCACCTTTTTTAGTCATATTCACTTCTTGCGAGCGGTGTTCAACGGAAGTTGAATTGCGGTGTGGGGCTGGTCAAGGCTGGGTTGTTGCTGCCATGCACTTGCGTATGGCAGTTCAGACAACCGCGTCCCTGGGTAAAGTTGCTTGCGCCTTTGCCGGTGGCGTTGCTGGCAATGTTTCCTGGAGCCTGCTGACCTTTGATCTGTGGAATGAAAGGACCATGCGGTGTATGGCACTGGTGGCACAGGAACGGTGGCCTTGTTTTGAGCATGCTCTCTGTGACGGTTCCGTGGGGGTTATGGCAGGTTGAGCAGTCCTCGCTGACCGGTTCATGGTTGTGAACGAAGGGGCCGCGTTTTTCCATGTGGCAGGTGTAGCAGGTGTCTACTACGCTGTCGCGTTTCATCAGTTTCGGACCTACCGAACCGTGGGGGTTGTGGCAGTCGGAACACGTCATCTTGCCTTCAACAATCGGGTGATGCGAAGGCTTGTTGATTTGAGTGCGCTGCTCCTTGTGGCAGGTGAAGCAGACTTCAGGTTGCGTCAGCTTGTCCCGCACTTTGTCGTGCGCCGTATGAACCTGGTGGCACGAAGTACAGGCCACGTCGCGGCTCTGGTGAATGCTGCCTTCCCAATGGGAACGTTTGGCATCTTTTTTATGGCAGGTCAGGCACGCATCGTTGCGCTCTGCGACAGGCGTCATACTCTTTTTGCCATAGGTGCGATCTGGCCGGGGCCGCTCTTTGACACCTTCCGGTTTGTTGACGTGCTTGAGACTGTCGCCGTGGCAGTTGGTGCAGGTGGGTGTGCGGCCGTCAGCTTGTACGCCATGTTTCGTCTTCCCAATGGCCAGCACGGAAGGATGCAGGGCCAGCATGGACTTGGAATCCACGCCTGTGTCGTCGGCTTCATCATGACAGCCGGTGCAAGTTGCATCACCTTTCAGAATCAGGTCTTTCGCTGTGGAGGATGCCGCCGCGGGCGCTGCCTTGACCGCGTCTGCCGCGTAGGCGGCACCGCCCAGGAGCACGGTACCCAGTGCGACCCATTGCAGGCCAATCCGCACGATCCGTTTGATTTTGTTCAGCTTTTTCATATTGAAGCCTTGTCTTTCTATTAATTAACTTGCTTTTCTTATTGACCGCTGGCGTTTCAGCCGCCGGTCAAGAAACCGTTGATCACCATCACCAGCAACACCAAGCCCACCACGATCAGCGTGATGCCCAGGATCTTCGAAGCCCGTGCCATGGGCTTGGAGGGGCCGTCCACCAGCAGGCTTTCGAGCTCGCCGGAGTCCAGCAGGCGCTGGTACTGGGCCGGATGGTCGGCGCGGAACTCCTCGAGCGACTGGGTGCCGGTGAACATCACGATGTCCGGTGGCGGCAGCTTGTCGGGCCGGAAGTGGTTGTTGAAGAAGTGCACCGTGAACAGGAACACCGCGGCCAGGAAGGCTTCTTCGCCGTGCACCACGGTGGCGATGTTGAACACCCAGCCCGGCAGGAACCTGGCGGTGACGGTCGGCAAGGCCAGCATCAAGCCGCTGAAGCCGATGATGCTCACGCCCCAGAACACCGCCCAGTAGTCGAACTTCTCGTAGTAGGCCCAGCGGTCAAAGCGCGGTTTCGGACCCCTGCCCAGGAACCACTTGAACATGCCGATGCAATCAGCCAGGTCTTTCCAGTTGGGGATCAGCGAGTCCGGGCCGAACCAGCGGAAGGTCTTGCTGCGCAGCAGTTTCTGCATCACATAGACAAAGTGGATGAAGAAGATGCCGATGAACATCGCGGCGGCGAAGCGGTGGATCAGCGCCAGGCCTTTGGGGCCGCCCAGCGCCTGGGCCACCAGCGGCGCCCAGGCGGTGTGGGAGAACAGCGCCGAGGTGCCGGTGAGCACCAGCGTCATGGTGATCAGGGCGAACGCCAGGTGGGCGATGCGCCAGCCCACGGGGAAGCGCTGGAAGAACTTCTTCTCGTCCAGCGGCAGACCGTCGGTGCGCACATGCGGCACGGCGACATGGTGCTTGCGGTCTTTCCATTCGCGGTAGTACCACAGGCCCGAATGCAGCCAGAAGAAGGCGAACACGCCAATCAGCAGGGCCTGCATGAACTTGGTGGCGATCCACATTTGCGGGTACTTGGCGAAGTCATGGCTGTTGGCGTGCGGGCCAAAGGAGGTGAAGCCGACCGTGGCCAGATCGCGTTTCTTGCCGTCGTGGCAGGATTGGCAGGTCTTCAGGCGGTTGTCGAGATGCACCTTGGAGGCAGGGTCGCTCGAGGGCAGGATGCCGTGGCTGCCGTGGCAGTTGAAGCACTTGGCGGTGTCGGCGCCGCCCAGCTCGGTGACCTGGCCGTGGTAGGTGTCGCGGTAGGAGGCCAGGTTGGCCTGGTGGCAACTGCCGCAGGCATCGGTCACGAGCAGCTTGAAGGACACCAGCGAGGTGTTGGTGATCTCGTGCGTGGTGTGGCAGTTGATGCACACCGGGGCCTTGTTGTTGTTCTTGTCGAGCAGTTCCTTGCCGTGGATGGACGAGGCAAAGGTTTCCTGCTGCTCGTCGTGGCAGCTGCCGCACAGGGCGGGGACTTCCTTGCGCCAGGCGGCGTATTGGGGGCTCTTCTTGTCCGCGGGCACATTGAAGGCGTGCGTGTCGTGGCATTGGGTGCAGCTGGCCTTGGGCTGGCTCGGGTGGTCTTTGTCGGCGCCGGCGTGGAACGATTTCTTGTAGGCCTCGATGTTCTTGGCGACGGTTTCCAGTCCGGGTTTGGCGCTGGCCGTGCCGGCTTGCTGGGCCTGGCTCCACAAGGTCTGGTGGCATGTTGCGCAGTCGGGAGCTTTGGCCGCGCTCTTCTGGTGCTTGGCGTTGCTGTCGACGATGTTGGTGTGACAGGCCACGCATTCGAGCTTGGCATGCACGCTTTGGCCGTATTTGTCGGGGCTGACGTCGCGCAATGCGCGTTTTTCACCCTCGGCGTCCAGCACGTCATGCTTGCCCTTTTTGCCATCGTGGCACGACAGGCAACTGGCGTTGTCGAGTTTTTGCGCTGCGGGCGCACTGTTTTCCTGAGTTGCGGCAGTCGCCGGCAAGGTGGCCAGAGCCCCCGACAGACAAACGGCGGCCATGATCCACTTGGCGAATTGACTGGTACGCATTTTTTATTCTTGATGCCGGGGTGCGGCGGGTTGAATGGGGGTGCCTGGGCGCCAACGCGCCCAGGTTCAAGGTCTTACAGCGAAAGAATCCACTGCGCCAGGTTCTTCAACTCTTTGGGATCCTTGGTGTCGATGATCTTGTGATCTTCTTCGGTGCCGTCTTCCAGCTTGACTTTGGGGCCGGTGGTGAAGTTCTTGATGGCTTTTTCTTCGCCATCAGGCTTGCCTTTGTATTTGGCGGCAATCTTTTTGTAGGACGGACCTTTTTTGGTCTTGTCGATGGCGTGGCATTTGAAGCAGTCGTTCTTTTTGGCCAGTGCCATGGCGGCATCCGCATTGATGTCGGCGGCCAGTACGCTGCCGGACACGCTCAAGAGCGCGGCAACCGCTGCAGGAGCCAGGAGTTGAGCCAGTTTTTTAGTGTTTGATGCGAGGAAATGCATGTCCGGGTCCTTCATGTGTAAGAGGTTTTCTCAAGATTTACTCAAGATTTACATTGCACACAGTTTGCGCGGACAAGACCCTAATAGATATAGGACATTGATGAATGTCAACATAGGAGTAATCCTATGCCTGATCAGAGAGTGCCTATGACTCGCTCATTCGGTCGTGAAGTCGAGCAGGTTGTGCTCGATCGCGTAGCGCACCAGATCCACGTGGGTTGCCATGTCCATCTTGGCCAGAATGTGCGACTTGTGGGTGCTGACGGTTTTGATGCTCAGTGAGAATTCTTCGGCAATGGCGGTCAGGCTGATGCCGCGCACGATGCGGCTGAACACCTCGTACTCCCGGTTGGTGAGCAAGGTGTGCGGTTGGTTATGGGTATTGGGTGAAACGTCGGTGGCCAGCAGTTCGGCCAGTTTGGGGCTGATAAATACACCTCCTGCCGCCACCTTGCGCATGGCCGGCAGGATCAACTCGCTGTCGCCCTCTTTGGAAAGATAGCCGGATGCGCCAGCGCGAATCGCGCGCACCGCGTACTGCTCCTCCGGGTGCATGCTGAATATCAAGATCGGCAGTTTGGGCCGCTCGCTTTTGATGAGCTTGATGAGTTCTAGGCCGTTTCGTCCGGGCATGGACAGGTCGAGCACAACCAGGTCCCAGTCCCGTTGGCGAACGTGTTCCAGCGCCGCATTGCCGTTGCCCGCCTCGCCGGCGACGATCAGGTCGTTCGTGTCCGCGAGAATTTTCTTTAACCCGTCTCGAATAATGGCATGGTCGTCGACCACCAGTACTTCAAACTTCATGTTTCGTTTCCATCTTCCGGCGGTGCGTTGAGCGCAATGACCACCTGAATGGTGGTCCCCATGCCAAGGCGACTGCTGATACTGAATTGCGCGCCAATGGAGATGGCCCGTTCGCGCATGCTGACCAGACCAATCCCGCCTTGTTTCACGTTGTCCTGAAAGCCCTGGCCGTTGTCGTGGATGGTCAATACCAGCTGGTCTGCGCTAACGATCAGGTCGATTCTGACCTGCGTGGCGTTCGCATGGCGGGCCACATTGGTGAGGGATTCTTGCACGATCCGGAACAGGGCTGTCGCCAATTCATGGTCACGAACATGCTCTGCACCCAGCAGGTTGAGCGTGACCTCCAGTGCGCTGCGTTTTGTAAATTCCCGGGTGTGCCATGAAATCGCCTCGCTGAAGCCGAGATCATCCAGGATGAGGGGTCGTAATTCGGTGGAGATACGCCGCACCGAGGCAATCGCTGCATCCAGTTGATAGCGCATTTCATCCACATCGTCGGGTGTTGCCGTGCGCCCGCCTTTGAGCCGGGTGCCTAGCCACGACAGACTCAGCTTGAGCCCGGTCAGTTGTTGACCCAGCTCGTCGTGCAACTCGCGGGACAGGCGTGAGCGCTCCTGTTCGCGCACATGCTGCAGGGAGTTTGACAGGCTGCGCAACTGGCTGTTGACTTTGCGCAACTCAATTTCGGCCTGACGATGCGCCGTCACATCGCGCAGCACCACCGTCATCTGAAGGTTGCCGTTCACCATCGACTTGGAGATCGTGGCTTCAATCGGAAACTCTTGTCCATCGGCACGCTGACCCGTGATTTCGAGCTGCGGGTTCATGGGCTGTGCCGCCGAGGTTTCTATGTTGGTAAACCGGGCCACGTGACCCTGGTGCCGGGCGCGGATGCGCTCGGGAATCAGCATGTCAAACGATTGGCCGATGACATCTTTGGCCTTCAGGTTGAACATCTGTTCAGCCGCCGGGTTGAACAGCACGATGCGCATTGCCCCGTTGACGGCGACGATGGCGTCCATGACCGAGTTGACGGTATGCTGGTAACGGGCGTTGGCCATGCGCAGCGCGGAGCCCAACTCGTCTTGTTTCTTGAGTTTGGCGATCAGGAACATGGCAATGGAGGCGGTGAAAATGCACACCAGCGCGGCGCCCAGGCCAATCGGAATAACCGTTTCCCGCCAGGATTCCAGGCTCAGGTTCACATCGTCGGTGACGCTGACAAGCAAGGGGTATTTGGTCAGGCGGCCCAGAGAAAATACTTCGGGCTCACCGTCGATACCGACTTGCCGGATCGTTCTGACCTCGTTCTCTTTGACCGGGAAAATCTCCGGACTGAGTTCGGGCGCGGGTTCGCCAATGGTCTTTTCCCGATGGGGCAGGCCGGCGATCAGGGTGCCGTCCGCGAGATACAAGGCCATGGGGCGCTCATAGTTGAGCTTCACCAACTGGTACATCGTCTCGAATTGGGCAATGCTGACGGCGGCGGCAACGACACCGCGAAATTTCCCATTGGGCTCAAACAGCGGTCGCGCCACGTACAGGGTCCAGCCGTTGTTGATACGGTTGCGCAAGGGCTTGCCAATGAACAAGGTGTTTGCGCCATCCCGGGAGAAATGGGTGAAATACGCGCGGTCGGCCACGGCGTATTTCGGCATCGGAAAATCAAGCGAGGAATTGACCACCGTGCCTTGCGCGTCCACCAGAAAGATGGAGCTCAATTGGCGCATGCCGGAAACGCGCGCAGCGAGCAATAAATGCGTCGGTGCACTGTCGAGAGAAAACTGTCTTCCGTAGTCATTCGACAGGCGCTCCTGGACCCCCCGGAGCACGAGGTCTATGCCATCAAAGCTCTGCTGGGTTTGGTCCATTACCATTTTCGTCAGGCTGATGGCCTCCAGACGCGTGTGTTCCAGGTCGCGTACCCGCAACTCCCACATCAGGACACTCACCGACACCACAATCGCCCCGATCGTGAGTGCCGCCAGCAGCCAGACCGAATGGGCTTGTCGAAGTTGAAGGCGCATGGAGGTGAGCCGGCTACAGCTTGAGGCGCAAGGTCTTGCTGATCAGCGCCAGGGCCTGGGTATCGTCCCATTCCCGGATGCCATAGACCTTGAGCAGCACTTGCCCCTGCGCATCGACCAGCAGCGTCAAGGGGATGCGGTTGGCGCCCAGCATGTTTTCCAGAATGAGATCGTGGTCGATGAACTGGCGAAACCTGACGCCGGTCTTCTGGAGCATGGCGAGGGCGGCTTCAGGGTAGTCGTCGGTGGAAATCCCGATCACCGCGAACTGCTTGCCGCCCTGGCGGCGGGAGAGCCGGTCCAGCGAGGCCATTTCTTCGCGGCAGGGACCGCACCAACTGGCCCACACGTTGATGATCAGGGGCTTGCCGAGAAACTCGGAGAGCTTGCCGGACGGTCCCGCCAGACCCTGCATTTTGGCTTCGCGCAGCTTGCTGCCGACTTCGACTTCACCGGGGGTTTTGGCCAGGGCAGGGCGGACTGCCAGCGCCAACACCAGCAGCACGCCATAGAGCAGCACTTTCATGGGTTCAAGGCTGCAAGGTGGCTTCTTCGATCAGCACCTTGTAGGCGTAGCCGGAACCAAAATCCTTGTCGGTGTGCACGGTGCCGGAGACCGTCACCACTTCGCCGACTTTGGTTTGGGACAGGGTGGTGACCAGAACGTCGTTGCTGCCATCGCCGGCAGCGCCCGAGCCATCACGCAGATGGACCCAGTTTTTCCCCATGATCCCGGGGCTGTACTTCACGACTTTGCCGCGCACCCGCACCGGCTTGTCCTTGAGTCCGGCGGCCTTGGTCACGATCTCCGCCACGGTATAGGCGTTGGCACCGCTGGCCTTGGGCACGTTGATGGGGCCGGTGTCCGCCATTTTGGCCATGCCGGTGTGCGGGCTGACCGCGCTTGCGGGTTCTGCCGCCCAACTGGCCGTGACAAAGGAAGTAGCCGCAATCAGGCACGTTGCCATCAGGTTTTTCATGTTGATATTTCTCAAAGGGAAGAAAACGCGAAGCATAGCAGTGACATAAAAAAGGCCGCTGGGGGCAGCGGCCTTTCTTTTGCTTGAAGCGAAGGCGGCTTACTTGAGCAGCCCTTCGGCGCGCATGGCCTCCTGCACCGCCGGGCGCTCGCTCATGCGGGCTCTGAAGGCGATCAGGTTGGACAGTCCGGAGATGTCGAGACCCACCGGTTGGGCCCAGTTGGTTACGGTGAACAGATAGCCGTCGGCCACGGAGAAGTTATCGCCCATCAGGTAGTTCTTGCCGGCCAACTCACTGTTGAGCCATTGCAGGCGGGAGGTGAGACGGGTTTTGGCGATGGTTTTGGCTTCGTCAGGCATGGCGGCGTTGAACAGCGGCGAAAACCCCTTGTGCAGCTCGGAGCTGATGAAGCTCAGCCATTCCTGCAGCTTGTAGCGCGCCAGCGTGCCGTTGGCGGGCGCGAGTTGCTGGACGGGCACCTGGTCGGCAATGTATTGCACGATGACCTGACCTTCGCGCAGCTGGGTGCCGTCGTCCAGCACCAGCAGGGGCACGTAGCCCAGCGGGTTGATGGTGTAGTAGTCGGTGCCGTCAGCCAGCTGGTGGGTCTTGGTGGGCGCGGCAATGGCTTCAAACGCCAGGCCGGACTCCTTCAGTGCGATGTGGGGCGACAGCGAACAGGCACCGGGGGAGTAGTAAAGCTTCATGTCGAGTCCTTGAAAAAATGGAAGGCCCGATGCTAGCCGCAACGGCCCGGCCTGCGGACGCGGGCAGTGCAAAATTCGGACATGAAACGAATTTTGAAATGGCTGATGGCGGCCGGGCTGGTCTTGCTGCTGGTGCTGGGCGCGGGCGTCTGGGCTGTGCAGCGCTGGATTGGCACGGAGGACTTCAAGACCCGGGTTGAGCAGCAAGCCGGCACTGCGCTGGGCCTGCCCGTGCAGTTGGCGCGTCTGGAAGTGGCCGTGTGGCCGCTGCCCGCCGTGGCGGTCGAGGGCGTCCAGATTCAGACCCGCCCCGCGCTGACGCTGGAACGCCTGGAAGTTCGTCCGGCCTGGCGCGCCTTGCTGCAGGGCCGGCTGGAACTCTCTACCGTGCTGGTGCGGGGCGCGCTGCTGCCGCAGGTGGGCATTGACGCCATGCTGCTGGCGCTACAAAAAAAGAAGCAACCTGTGCAGGCGGTAAAAGGGCTAGAGGCCGAAAACGCTGAAAATTTTGACTATATTCCGCGTCGCACGGTGCTGGACCACGTCACCTGGGTGAGTGCCAAGGGCGCCCGCATCGTGCTCGATGCCGATGCGCAGTTGAGCCCGCAGGGCTTGCCGGATGACGTGTCGATCAAGATCCTGCAAGGGCAGTGGCACGGCGCCACCCTGCGGCTGCAACGCCAGACCGCCGAGGCGCATGACTGGACGCTGGCCATGGCGGTCGGTGGCGGCACGGTGCAGGGCAACTTTCAGTGGCAACCGGCGGCGCAGGCCGGTGCCGTCTTCTCTCTCAAGGGGCAACTGCAAACCCGGGCGGTTGAAGTGGCCGCGCTCAGCGGCACGCCGCAACCGGTGTTGAGCGGTGCGCTGGACGCGGACACCACCTTGGCGGTGCGCAGCGCCAGTCTGGGCGCCGTGCCGGAAGCCTTGCAGACGCAAAGCAAATTCACCGTGCGCCAGGCCGTGGTGCATGGCGTGGACCTGGCCAAAGCGGTCAAGACCGTGGGCCTGAGCCGGGGCGGCGAGACCCCGCTGGACACGCTGAGCGGGCAGGTCACGACCCAGGGCCGCGCGCTACAGCTCACCCAGTTGGCCGCCAGCTCCGGCGTGTTGAGCGCCAGCGGTCAGGTCGCGGTAGCCCCCAGTCGCGCTTTGAGCGGGCGTGTCAATGTGGACCTGGGCGGCGCAGTCGGTGTGCCGCTGGCGGTGGGCGGCACGCTCGATGCGCCCGAGGTGACCCTGACGCGCGCCGCCATGATTGGTGCTGCCATTGGCACCGTCGTCCTGCCCGGTGTTGGCACCGGTGCGGGCGCTTCGCTGGGGGACAAGGTAGGCGCCGGATTTAACAAGCTTTTTGGCCGCTAGCCCGCGTCCCTCATGCGTGGATAGCTATTGAAAATATAGCACGATCATTTGCGCTTTTTGCTGGCTGGCGGCAGCGCCTGGACCGCTGTTTCCAGCATCTTCAGGTTGAAATCGGCGCCTTGCGCTTCGAGTTGTTCACGGCGCTGGGCGACAAAGCGGACATATTGCGCTTCGGCATGGGCCTCGGCTTCTTCCCGCGTCACCTGCTCGGTGTCGGGCAAGACCCCGCGTTCATTGAAGGTGAGGAAAGCGTCCAGCTTGTCCTGCCAGTCCTTCAGGTAAATCTGCTGGCGCCGGCGCGCCTGGTCTTCGGCAAAGTCGAGCCACATCACCACCACCCGGTTGAGTTCCGTGATTTCCGGTTCCTGCAGGTAGTTCTTGGCGACCTTGGTATCGGCTTTCTGGACCCGGTCCGACTTCCAGGTCGTCAGCCCCATGTTGGGCTGCGTGCTGTCGGCCCGCGCCTGGATCAGCTCAGTGGCGGTCTTGCCGGTCACGGCAAAGTGCAGCTTGTTCTGCAGCAGCCGGAAAAACTCCGAGGTGTCAGGTAGTGACGGCGCGTAGTCGGCAGCCAGCGCAAAAATCTCGCGCACCCGCAGGTACATGCGCCGTTCGCTGGCGCGGATGTCGCGGATGGATTCCAGCAGTTCGTCAAAGCGGTCCCGCAGCTCGAAACCCGCCACCGGCGGATGCTTCAGCCGCTCGCTGTCCAGCGCAAAGCCCTTGACCAGGTAGTTGCGCAAGAGTGAGGTGGTCCAGCGCCGGAACTGCGTGCCGCGCGCCGAGCGCACCCGGTAGCCCACGGCCAGGATGGCGTCGAGCTGGTAGTGGTCGAGGTAGCGCGTGACGCGGCGCTTGCCCTCCTGGCGAAGCACCCGGAATTTCCGGATAGTTGCCTCGGGCGTCAGTTCGCCTTCGTTGTAGATGTTGTGCAGGTGCTCATGGATGGTGCGCACGTCCTTCTGAAACAGCGCCGCCATCAGCGCCTGCGTCAGCCAGAGGGTGTCGTCCACCAGGCGGCATTCGACGCGGGTCTGACCGTCCTCGGTCTCAAACATCAGAAATTCGCCAACCGGGAGAATATCGTCTTGTTTCATGTGTTTTTGACCTCCAGCCCTTGTCCTATCTATATGGGCAGCTATTAAAAACGGAGCAATTCAGCGCGTCACAAAGTCCAGGTAGCGGCTCGCCAGTTTGCCGTAGGGCGGCCACAGGAACTTGATGGCGCTCCAGCGCGCCTGGTAGAAGACCGGGCGCATTTTGGAGAAGGTGACAAAGCCCTCCCGCCCGTGGTAATGGCCCATGCCGCTGTCGCCGACGCCACCAAAAGGCAGGTCATGCTGGCCCACGTGAAACAGGGCGTCGTTGACGCTGACCCCGCCCGACATCACGCGCTCCAGCAGCATCCCGATGGTCGATGGGTCGTTGCTGAACGGGTAGAACGCCAGCGGACGCGGGCCTGCATTGATGGCCTGGACCGGCTCTTCCAGCGTGCTGTAGCCGATGACGGGCAGGATCGGGCCGAAGATTTCCCGCGTTCGCAACTGGCAGTCGGCGGGCGCATTCAGAACGATGTGAGGCGCGATTTTGCGGTTGGCGGCATTCCAGGGCTCGCCCGGAATCAGTGGCACCAGCGTGGCGCCGCTGGCCTGTGCTTCTGCCAGCGCCTGGACCAGCCGCTCAAAGGCGCGCTGGTCGATGATGGCGGTGTAGTCTGGTGAGTCCAGCCGAGGGTAGCGCCGGGCTGCGACGGCTTGGGCGGCGGCCACAAATTCGGCGATGCTGCCGTGGGGCACATAGACATGGTCCACGGTCGTGCAGATTTGTCCGGCATTGAGCAGCTTGACGAACAGCAGGCGCTCTGCCGCCTTGTGCACCGGGTAGTCGTCGCACAGCAGGGCGGGCGACTTGCCGCCCAGTTCCAGCGTGACCGGGCACAGGTTCTGTGCCGCTGCCGCCATCACGGCGCGCCCGGTCTGGCTGGAGCCGGTGAACAGCAGGTGGTCGAATTTGAGCTGCGAGAACGCGATGCCGACACCGCCGCTTTCATCGAAGAAAGCCAGTTTGTCGCGGGGGAAATAGGCCGGGATGTGCTCGATCAAATAACGCGCCAGATGGCGCGAGTTCTCCGACAGCTTGACCATGGCGCGGTTGCCGGCGGCGAAGATGGAGGTCAGCGGACTGAAGCTCAGGTTGACCGGAAAGTTCCACGGCACGATGCAGCCGACGACACCGAGCGGCTGCGGGATGACGCGGTTGTGCGCCCCCAGGTAGTTGCTCAGGTCAACCGCCCGTGTCTGTGGCTTCATCCATTGGGGAAGGTGCTTGAGCGTGTGTTCCAGGCCATCGAGCACCGGGAAAATCTCGGTCAGCAGGGTTTCATGCCGCGAGCGCGTGCCAAAGTCGGTATTGATGGCCGCCACCAGCCCGTCCTTGTGCGCGCGGATAAAGGCCTGCAACTGGCGTAGGTCGGCGCGGCGCTCGGCCAGCGTCGGGACCGGGTGGGCCAGGTAGGCGGCGCGTTGCAGCGCGAGCGTGGCGTCCAGCTCGGTTTGGATCGTTTCAACAGGGGGGCTGCGGTGCATGAAAGCTCCAAAAAATGGCGGATACACATGTCGCCATTCCACGAATTTACTGCGTGAACGCCGGCAGTGTTTTCCAGCTTTGAATCAAGGCCTTGCGGGGTGAAAGACCTTGGCGGACCGAGTGAGTAAGATCAGCAACCCAACTGCCTGAATTCCTTTGACCCTCACGCTCGGAGAGAGACATGAACCGTATCTGGCTGACCCTTGCAAGCACCCTGATCGTCGGCCCTGCGCTGGCTGCCGGACTGACCGTTCCCGAGCTGGTGAGCCAGCGCTGCTCCACCTGTCACGGGGCAGAAGGGCAGTCGTCCTCGCCCATATTTCCGTCGCTCGCCGCGCAAAATCAGCAATACCTGGTCAAGCAGTTGCAGGATTTCAAGGCCAAGAAACGTATCAGCGACACCATGGCGCCGCAGGTGGTGGACCTGACCGACGAGAACATCACCGGTCTGGCGGCCTTCTTTTCCGGCAAGCCCGCCAAGGTCAATCGCGTGTCGGACCAGGACCTGCTGCCGGTCGGCCGCTATATTTACACCAAGGGCAACAGTTGGTCGAGCGTGCCCGCGTGCATCACCTGCCACGGCGAGAAAGCCTACGGCACGACGACCCTGCCGCGCCTGGCCGGGCAGAATGCGCGCTACCTGCTGGGACAGCTCAAGGACTTCAACCAGCGCACGCGCACCAATGACAACGAAGCCATGCACCTGGTGGCGTCGCGCCTGACCGAACTGGAAGCCAAGGCCGTCACCGACTATTTGTCGCAATTGCCCTGACCCCCCTCTGATTTCAGGTGGCCCGGTAAAATTGGGCCATGCTTTACCCACAAACTTTTGACGTCATCGTCGTCGGCGGCGGCCATGCCGGCACCGAGGCGGCCCTGGCAGCCGCCCGCATGGGCTGCAAGACCCTGCTGCTCAGCCACAACATTGAAACCCTGGGGCAGATGAGCTGCAACCCGTCCATCGGCGGCATTGGCAAAGGCCATCTGGTCAAGGAAGTGGACGCCCTGGGCGGCGCCATGGCAGCAGCCACCGACGAGAGCGGCATCCAGTTTCGCATCCTCAACTCCAGCAAAGGCCCGGCCGTGCGGGCCACGCGCGCTCAGGCGGACCGCGTGCTGTACAAGGCAGCCATTCGCCACCGGCTGGAGAACCAGCCCAATCTGTGGCTGTTTCAGCAGGCGGTGGACGATCTGATGGTGGAGGGCGACCGGGTGGTCGGCGCCGTGACGCAGGTCGGCATTCAGTTCCGCGCCAAAACGGTGGTGCTGACGGCGGGCACCTTCCTGGACGGCAAGATTCACGTGGGGCTGAACAACTACGCCGCCGGCCGCGCCGGTGATCCGCCTGCGGTGTCCTTGAGCGCGCGCCTGAAGGAATTGAAGCTGCCGCAAGGCCGCCTCAAGACCGGCACGCCGCCGCGCCTGGATGGGCGCTCGATCGACTTCAGCAAGTGTGTCGAGCAGCCCGGCGACGGCATGCCCGGCGGCATGAGCGCGGCGATGCCGGTGTTCAGCTTCATGGGCCGGGTGGCACAGCATCCGACGCAAATGTCGTGCTGGATGACGCACACCAATGAACGCACGCACGACATCATCCGCAGCGGGTTCGATCGCAGCCCCATGTTCACCGGCAAGATCGAAGGTGTGGGCCCGCGCTATTGCCCGAGTGTGGAAGACAAGATCAACCGCTTTGCCGACAAGGACAGCCACCAGATTTTCCTGGA
>JAZKHK010000039.1:0-2163 GCA_040385425.1 Pseudomonadota bacterium
CAATCAGTCCAACGCCTTGCCAAATTGTTTGACAAAAATGCTGTGTTTGGCTTGAACCCAAGTCCCGGTCAGGTCGCCGTTGGCCTCCAGCGCAGCGTAGATTTCACGAACAAGCTCATTGCCAATCAGTTTGGCGCTCAGCATCTTTTTGAGCAGCTCGGGACCGTGCCATACGTCCATACCAACCATGTCAGCCAGCTCGTGCATGCCAAGATCATCGGTCACCACGATAGCCGGACGAATCTGCCCAAATGCCAATACCCTGCAATCAGTATGTGACGGCGGAGACCGGCCCCGGGTCATAAATCTGTCGGGCTCCATCTGAACCAGTCCATGTAGAACGCCGGCAGCCACGTTCAACATTTGTTTGTCTTCCGCACTCAAGCGTGGGGAATGTGCGAGGCGCTCGGTTGCCATTTCTGCGGCATCAAACCAAGGATAGTTGTGCCGCAAGCGCGGGCTGCGATGCACCTCATCCTCCACATCCCGCAAAATGGTGAGCACGTAATCTTTCTGCCCGAACTTTTTGCCCAGCAGCGGCTGCACCCGCTTGGCCAGCCTTAAGTAGGCATTCGTATCAAGCAGAACCAGTGTCAATGGATGGGCTCACCGACAAGTGCGTGATGCAACGCCGTGGCGTCCTGTAAACCCATATCGAGAATCTGCCGCAGATAACCTGGGCCTGTGCCTCGCTCAATCAGCAAGGCCTTCAATGCGATGAAAAAACCCGATGCGAACAAATTCGCCGTGATCGCAATCAAACCTTCAGCATGAGGTGGCATGGGCCTGAAAAGCGCCTCGCTCACCAACCCATTGTGCTGATTGTTGCGGGCAGCGTGAACTTGAGCATCCGTCAGTTGTAGAGGCATTAACATTTTGGCCTGCGCAAGGTTTTGCACCTGACGGAACACGGTATAAAGCGAAATTGAATGCGCGTGCGCGTGCGCAAGCAATATCTTCAGCACCGCTTGCGCGCCGTTTACCTGCATGACCTCTGCGTAGGCTACTTCGGCACAGTCCTTCGGGAACAATAGCGCGCCAGCAAAGGCATCGGCAAAGTCCTCACCTTCATTCGTGCCGGCCAGTTCTGGTGTGTACACATGCGCAAGCTCATGAGCCATCCAGAACTTGAAATCTTCCAGGTGCGTATCAAGGTTCAAGTACACAAATGTCACGTTCTTGTCTGGCAGCAAAATGTGGAGCGCATTTTTGTGGTTTTGCTTTTCACCCCATAACGTGGGCACCAGAAGCGCATCGTTGTCCTTGAACTCCTTGATTAGATGTTCGTACTCAAGCACCGCGTGCTTGCCAATACCCAGCTTTTCCCGCACTTGCGCTGCAGCGTTTTGTAGTGGCAAGTAGTCAGTCGAGGGGCCAGTAAGCGACACATGCAACGCTCTTCGTTCTGGCAAGTAGTCCACCAGCGGCCTTAGCAAAGCTGCCATCGCCATCGCTTTGACGATATGTTCGTCAGTAGTCTTTGCACCCGCCTTTTTGCGAAAGGCAATGATGGGCTGGTTGGCCTCAGGCATGACCAACTGGTCAAAGCCCAGCATGAGTGTTGTCGCCAGCTTAAGTAGCTTCTGCGGGCGGGGGAAATGGGTGCCCTGAAGCCAGTGAGACACCACTTGGGGCGATTCACCGATGGCCTTTGCCAGTTGCTCCTGACTCCATCCGCGTGCTGCCAGCGCCGCTCTGATGGACTCACTGTGGATAACTTTGTGCATAGGCAGTGGATTATCTCGTTAAACTTTCAAAAAATCAAGTTTTATCAAGTTTACACGCATATTAGACCCCCGCGGTTTAGCTCCAAGCCGATCAGCTGACAGAAAGTCGCCGTTCAAACCAGCGTCAGCGCGGGCGGCGCGCTATCTGCCGCTACCGACACGAGCCTGTCGCCCTGGTCAATCGTCAGTTCCTTGCGGGTCATGACCACGCCGCCAAAGATGGTGGCAAAGGCGACGTCTTTGGCGTCGCGTCCGGTGCCGACGCGAATCAGGCGGTCAATTGGTGCCATTTTGGTGCCATCAAACAGCACCCAGCGGTCGTCCAGCCAGGCCTCGAAAACAGCATGGAAGTCCTGCGGAGGTTCTTCGAAATAAACGTAGCCGACGACCAGCCGTGCGGGTATGTTCAGCGCCCGGCACAGCGTGATGCCCAGGT
>JAZKHK010000040.1:0-816 GCA_040385425.1 Pseudomonadota bacterium
TGCGCGTCAATGGTGGGCTGGTAGTTGGAGCTGTCGGCAGTTCCTTCGCCGGTGTTCACGGCATCCTCCCCGCTATTCGGGGTCAGAACTGGCTTGTTTTCTTCGGTCATGGCTAACTTCTCTAACGATTTCTCAAACTCTTGAATGACCAAACCCGCAATGAACTTCTAGCTCGTCGCGGGTTCGGGTTTTGTCGGGCTACAAAATTTGCAGCGTTAAATTCGCATCGGCATCACCACGTATTTGAAGGTGGCGTTTTCGGGGATGGTGAACAGCGCAGAACTGTTGCCGTCGGACAGTTCCAGCGTCACCATGTCCTGGCTCATATTAGCCAGTGCATCGATGAGGTAGGTCACGTTGAACCCGATTTCGATGCTGTCACCGCCGTAATCAATGTCCAACTCGTCCACGGCTTCTTCCTGCTCGGCGTTGTTGGAGGCGACACGCAAGGTGCCGGGGTCGATGTTCAGGCGCACGCCCTTGAACTTGTCGCTGGTCAGAATGGCGGTGCGTTGCAAGGTGGCCAACAGGGCCACGCGACCCAGCGTGATGCTGTTTTTGTGGTTTTTGGGAATGACGCGGTTGTAGTCTGGGAATTTGCCTTCCACCAGCTTGGTCACGAACTCCATGCCGTGAAAGCTGAATTTGGCCTGGTTATTGGCAAATTGCATTTCAATGGCGCCTTCTGCATCGCTTAACAGGCGTTGCAGTTCGATCACGGTTTTGCGCGGCAGGATGACTTCTTGCTTGGGCACTTCCACATCAAGCGTGGCGGAGGCAAAAGCCAGGCGGTGGCCATCGGTGGCGACCAGGCTC
>JAZKHK010000040.1:826-29934 GCA_040385425.1 Pseudomonadota bacterium
CTCGGCCACGAACAGAATGCCGTTGAGGTAGTAACGGATGTCATGCACGGCCATGGCAAACGACACCTGGCCCAGCAGGTCTTTCAGCGTCTTTTGCGGCACGCTGAAGACGGGGCCAAAGTTGGCTGCTTCCTGCACTAGCGGAAAGTCTTCGGCCGCCATGGTTTGCAGGGTGAATTTACTCTTGCCACCTTTGAGGATGAGCTTGGCGGCGCTTGATTCCAGTGACACGGTTTGGTCGGACGGCATGGTGCGCAGAATATCGATCAGCTTGCGCGCGCCCACGGTGGTGGTGAAGTCGCCGGTATCGCCATCCAGTTCAGCCGTGGTGCGGATCTGGATTTCGAGATCGCTGGTGGTGAGTTGCAATGATGCACCTGTTTTACGAATCAGCACATTGGCCAGAATAGGCAAGGTGTGCCGGCGCTCGACAATACCTGCGACCGATTGCAGAACCGATAAAACTTTGTCTTGGGGTGCCTTCAGGACGATCATGTCAACCTTTTGTTTAAAAACTTCAAATCAATAACAGACAGGGCGCGCGTATTTTTCAACATCCGCATTTTCCCCTTTTTCTTCCCACTATCAGCCTTTGAGCGTTTGCTCCAGCACGTGAAGTTGCTGGTTCAGTTCCGTCATTTGCTGGCGCTCGCCACCAATCTTGCGCACGGCATGCAAAACAGTCGTGTGGTCGCGCCCGCCAAACAGCTCGCCAATTTCAGGCAGGCTTTTTTGGGTCAGCTCTTTGGCCAGGTACATCGCAATCTGGCGCGGCCGGGCAATGCTGGCGGGACGCTTCTTGGAATACATGTCCGCGATTTTGATTTTGTAGTAGTCCGCGACCGTTTTCTGGATGTTTTCCACAGAGATCTGGCGGTTCTGGATCGACAGCAGGTCACGCAAGGCTTCCCGGGCCAGCAGAATCGAGATTTCCTTCTGGTTAAAACGGGAGTACGCCAGGATTTTGCGCAAAGCGCCTTCCAGTTCGCGCACGTTGGAGCGTACATTTTTGGCTACGAAGAAGGCAACTTCTTCCGGCATGTCAATGCCTTCCACCCGGGCTTTGTTGATCAGAATGGCGACCCGCATCTCTAATTCGGGCGGTTCAATGGCCACGGTCAGGCCGGAATCAAAACGTGACACCAGACGCTCGTGAATATCGGTCAAACCCTTCGGATACGTATCGCTGGTCATCACGATGTGCGACTTTTTGGCCAACAGCGCTTCGAACGCATTGAAGAATTCTTCTTGTGTGCGTTCCTTGTTGGCGAAAAACTGGACATCATCGATCAACAGCAAATCCAGCGAGTGATACCGCTCTTTGAACTCGTCAAAAGTCTTGCGCTGGTAAGCCTTAACCACATCCGAAACAAATTGTTCGGCATGGATGTAGAGAACTTTGGCTGAAGGCATATCCGCCAGCAGGCGGTTGCCCACCGCGTGCATCAAGTGGGTTTTACCCAAACCGACGCCGCCGTAGATGAAAAGCGGGTTGTACAGGTGCCCCGGCATGCCGGCGACATGCATGGCTGCTGCGCGTGCCATGCGGTTGGCCGTGCCTTCGACCAGGGTGTCAAAAGTCAATCCCGGATTGAGCCGGTTCTTGAGACTGTTGGAGGTTTTGTCCTCCCCTGGCTCCGCCGACTCTTCAATCGCGATGGGCTCCATGGCGCGTGGCAGAGAAAGGCTTCTGGCAACGATTTCACGCGGAGCAAGCGCTAACTCAATCTGCACGGATTGACCAGAAAACTTCTCCAGCAGGCTGGAAATCCGGTTGCTGTACTGAGCCCTGATCCAGTCCAGCTTGAAGCGATTGGCGACGAAGATGGTGACCTTGGAAAGGTCTTCCGTGACTTGTGCCGACAGCGGTTTGATCCAGGTGTTGAACTGCTGCTCAGGCAGCTCTTGTGCGAGCTGGTCGATGCAGGCTTGCCACAGGCTTTGCCCGGCGCCATGGCCTGTGAAACCAGGCTGGCTGGCGTGGGGTCCCTCTGTCATTATGGATATCAGCTTCTGTGGATAGTTATGGATTATGGCAAGCTGGATTGTAATTTATCCAGAATTTATCCACATGCTGGAATAAGCCGCTGGCCGCGTTCGCCGGCTGGCCGTCACAGGGGTGAAAGCCAGGGGGGAAGTTCCTAGTACTTGTAAACGCCTTGGCCGGTCTTGCGGCCCAGACGACCGGCGGCGACCATTTCCTTGAGCAATGGGCAAGGGCGGTATTTGCTGTCGCCGTATTCGCTCAGGTAAACGTCCATTACGGCCAGGCACACGTCCAGACCGATCATGTCGGCCAGTGCCAGCGGGCCAATCGGCTGGTTGCAGCCGAGTTTCATGCCGGCATCGATGTCTTCGGGGGTGGCCAGGCCTTCGGCCAGCACGAAGAACGCTTCGTTGATCATCGGAACCAAAATGCGGTTCACCACAAAGCCAGGGGCATTTTTCACGGTGATGGGCGTCTTGCCCAGGGATTTGGCCATGGCATGCACCGCGTCATGGGTGGCATCGCTGGTTTGCAGGCCGCGAATGATTTCCACCAGCGCCATCATCGGCACCGGGTTGAAGAAGTGCATGCCGATAAAGCGGTCGGCACGGGTGGTCACCGCTCCGAGCTTGGTGATGGAAATCGACGAGGTGTTGGTGGCCACGATCACTTCCGGTGCGACCAAGGCGTCAATCTGCTTCAGGATTTTGACCTTCAGGTCGTAGTTTTCGGTGGCCGCTTCAATCACCAGTTGTGCTGCTTTGAGATCGTCATAGCTGGTGCTGCCCTTGATGCGTGCCATGGCGGCATCTTTGTCGGCAGCCGTGATTTTTTCTTTTTTCAGCAGGCGGTCCAGGCTGCCCGAGACGGTAGCGATGCCTTTGGCCACGGCGGCGTCTGAAATGTCAACCATGATGACGTTGATGCCTGACACAGCACAGGCCTGTGCAATGCCGTTACCCATGGTGCCTGCTCCGATGATGCCGACGGTCGTGATGCTCATGCTGAAGAACTCCAATAAATCAAAAAGGTCAATATTAACGGCCTGCCAGCGTTTCTCAATTCAGGAATGCGTCATGAACTGGGAAAGTGAGAGACAGGCAGCAAAGATAAGGAGGCCGGAACACGGCAGAAATACTGTTTAGTAGATGAATTTGCAAGAGATTAAAAGGATTAATAACTAACTTGAATCAATTATTTTTGGCTTCCAGGGTCAACTATGGGTATAAAAAGGGTTAACCCGTGCATACTTAACTTTCCGTATCCAACCGTATTCAATGTCATTGCCATGAAAAAACCGATTACACCCGCGCAGCCCACCGAGCAGCAGCGTAAAGTTGCGAAGTCAATAGACGAAGCATTTCATACGCAACTCGCCAAAGCCAACAAGGGCATGTCACCGATTTCACTGACACTGGCCTATGCGGACTGGGCGATGCACCTGGCGACCTCGCCGGGCCAGCAAATGCTGCTGGCGCAACATGCCGCGGCCCTGTCCAAGCAGGTGCTGGCCAGCACCTTGCAGTCGCAGGAGCCCGCTGTTGACGAGCATGGCAACCCGGTGCGCGAAATGGACCCGCGCTTCATTGACGAAGGCTGGAGCAAGTGGCCTTTCAACGTCATGAAAGAAGGCTTCAAGGCCAGTGACGCCTGGATGCAGGAAGCCACCCAGGTCGAGGGCATCTCCAAGCACAACCTGCACCTGGTGAACTTCTTCAACCGCCAGGCGCTCGACGCCCTGTCGCCCTCCAACTACGGCCTCACTAACCCCGAAGTGATCCGCGCCGGCAAGGAAACGATGGGTCAGAGCTGGATCCACGGCTATCAGAACTACCTCAAGGACATTGAGGCTTTCCAGCAGGCCCGTCGCAGCACCGACGCTGACGAACTCAAGCCGCTGGACTATGCAGTCGGCAAAGAGGTGGCCATCACCCCGGGCAAGGTGGTGTTTCGTAACCACCTGATCGAGCTGATCCAGTACACCCCCACCACCAAGAAGGTGTACCCCGAGCCGCTGCTGATCGTGCCTTCGTGCATCATGAAGTACTACATCCTGGACCTCTCGCCCGAGAACTCCATGGTGCGCTACCTGGTCGGCCAGGGCCACACCGTGTTCATGATCTCCTGGCGCAACCCCGACGCCTCCGACCGCGATGTCGGCATGCAGGACTACCTGCAGATGGGCGTCATGGAAGCCATGGCGGCGGTCAAGGCGCGTACCAAGGCGGAGCGCATCCATGCCATGGGCTACTGCCTGGGCGGCACCTTTCTGGCAATCGTGGCGGCCGCGCTCGGCCATGGCGATCCCAAATTGCAAAGCCAGGTGCGCGGGCACAACCCGCACCGCCGCCATGAAGACGGCGTGGCGCTGGACACCTTGCCGGAACTGGCCAGCGTCACGCTGCTGGCGGCCCAGACTGAATTCAGCGAACCCGGCGAACTCGGCGTCTTCATCGACGACGACCAGCTCAACACCCTGCGCGAAGCCATGGCGCGCACCGGCTACCTGTCGGGACGCCAGATGGCGGGCTCGTTCCAGTTCATGAACTCGCGCGACCTGATCTGGTCGCGCAACACCCGCCGCTACCTGCTGGGCAAGGACGAAGTCGGCAACGACATGATGAGCTGGAATGCCGACGTCACGCGCCTGCCCGAGCGCATGCACAGCGAGTACCTGTCCTCCCTGTTCCTCAACAACGCACTGGCTTCGGGCCACTACCGCGTGGGCGGTGTGGGCGTGGCCTTGCTCGATATCCATGCCCCGATGCTGGTGGTGGGCACGGTGCGTGACCATGTCTCGCCTTGGCGCTCGGTGTACAAGATCCACCAGCTCACCGACACCCAGATCACCTTCATCCTGGCCGCCGGCGGCCACAACGCGGGCATCATCTCCGAGCCCGGCCACGCGCGGCGCAGTTACCAGATGGACGTGACGGAAAAAGACCAGGTGGCGCTCGAACCCGAGGAGTGGGTCGCCAAGGCGCCGTTGGTGGAAGGCTCCTGGTGGGAAGCCATGCACGCCTGGCTGCACGAGCGCTCGGGCACGCCGGTGGCGCCGCCCGCCATCAAGGCCGCCGATGTGCTGTGCGAGGCGCCCGGAGACTATGTCATGGTGCGTTATGCCGACTGAGCCATCGGACGAATGGGATTCGCAAGACCAGCGCTTGCAGAATATGGAGACATCCATAGAGGCCCTGAATGCCCGCATTGCACGCTTGGCCATTGGTTTGGGCATTTCGCTTGAAAACGAGAATGAGATTGCCAGCTTGATGAATCAAAACCACCCGGCCTCGGCGGTCACGCACGAGCGCCGGAGTGGTCTGGATTTGAGCGCAGCCTCCGAACACAAAGGCCCGGATCGTCGCATGGCCCATAAAAGGCAAGAGTTGCGTGGCCTGCTGGTGCTCCGTTATGGCGTTGAAACCCGCTATGTGGACGAGGTCGGCGTTGTGGCTACCCGCCAGATCATGGTGGAGGCCGCGGCCCATCTGGTGCGCGACGGTTTCAAGCCCGGTGCCGATGGCATCAACCTGGACCGTCTCTTTAAAGAAACCTGACACAGTCCTGTCACCCAGATTGATTAATCTGGAAGAAGTACACCCGAAATTTTTTGAAATCATCTTATGACCAACACTACCAATTCCTTCAGTCTCGCCGGTAAAAAAGGCCTCATTCTTGGCCTGGCCAACGAACACAGCATCGCCTGGGGTGCCGCCCGCATGGCGCGCCAGCAGGGCGCCGAGATCGTGGCCTCCTGCCTGAATGAAAAGGCCATCCGCTTTGTCGAACCTCTCACCACCGCCGCCGGCATCGATCTCAAACCTTGCGACGTCGAGCAACCCGGTGAGTTGCAAGCTTTGGTGGAGCATGCCGTTGCCAAATTGGGGCGGCTCGATTTCGTGGTGCACTCTATTGCCTGGGCGCCCCTGGCAGACCTGCACGGCCAGGTGATCGACAGCAGCAGCACCGGCTTTGCCCGCGCCATGGAAGTGTCGTGTCACTCGTTTGCCACCTTGGCCAAATTCTGCGCACCGCACATGACCGAAGGCGGCAGCATGCTGACCATGACCTATCTCGGTGCGGATGAAGCGGTGCCCCACTACGGTTTGATGGGGCCGGTGAAAGCGGCTCTGGAGTCGATGGTGCGCTACATGGCACTGGAACTCGGCCCCCAACGCATCCGTGTCCATGCCGTGTCGCCCGGACCGATTCTGACGCGCGCCGGTTCCGGCATTGCCGAATTTGACACGCTCATGAGCAATGCCGTCGCCAAGGCGCCACTGGGCCGTCTGGTGACCCTGGACGAAATTGCGCAGCTCTGCACTTTCCTGTGCACCGATGCTTCTTCAGGCATGACCGGCCAGACCATCTATGTTGATGCCGGTTGCCACGCAGTCGCCTGACGCCTGCGTATTTCCTTTATCCCTGCACCTGTTGCCAAGAAAAAAACGGTTATGAATTTTTCAATAAACACCGACCTGATCGAAAACGTCACCTACGACGAAATCAGCCTGGGACAAAGCGCCAACCTGGTGCGCACCCTGACCCTGGCCGACATCCAGGCGTTTGCCGCGGTGTCGGGCGACACCAACCCGGCGCATTTGAACGCCGAATACGCCAATGAGACCCTGTTTCATGGCGTGATCGCGCATGGCATGTGGGGCGGCGCGCTGATTTCGGCCTTGCTCGGCACGCAGTTTCCCGGCCCCGGCACCATTTATCTGCAGCAAGTGTTGCATTTCACCAGGCCGGTTCACATTGGCGACACGCTCACCGTGACCGCCACCGTGATCAGCAAGGACGACGCCAAGAAGTTCGTTGAACTCGATTGCCAGGTGGTCAACCAGAAGGGTGTTTCGGTCTTGCACGGCACCGCTAAAGTCTTGGCTCCAACGAAAAAGGTGAGCCTGCCGCGCGTCAACGCCCCGCTGATCCAGCTCTTTGACCCGGAAGCGCGCTTCAAGGAGCTGCTGGCGCGCAGCAAAGGCCTGGAAGCCGTGCGCTGCGCCGTGGTCCACCCCTGCGACGTCGAGTCGCTCAGCGGCGCCATGGACTCGGCCCGCTACGGCCTGATCGTGCCGGTGCTGATCGGCCCCGAAGTGCGCATCCGCCACCTCGCCAGTGAAGCCGGCATTGACCTCACCGGTGTCGAAATCATCTCGGTCTCGCACAGCCACGCTGCCGCCGAAAAGGCCGCTGAACTCGCCGCCAAAGGCGACGTCGAGATCATCATGAAAGGCAGCCTGCACACCGACGAGCTGATCCACGCCGTGCTGGCCCAGCCCGCGCTGCGCACCGGGCGGCGCATGTCGCACGTGTTCCGCTTCGATGTGCCGCTGTACCCCAAGCCGCTCTTGATCACCGACGCGGCGCTCAACATCCACCCGACGCTGTCGGAAAAAGTCGACATCATCCAGAACGCCATCGACTTTGCCCGCGTCATGGGTGTGGCCACGCCGAAGGTGGCGATTTTGTCGGCGGTGGAAACCGTCAACCCCAACATCCCGTCCACGATCGAAGCCGCGGCGCTGTGCAAGATGGCCGAGCGCGGCCAGATCAAGGGCGGCATCCTGGACGGCCCGCTGGCGTTTGACAACGCCATTTCCGCCCATGCGGCGCAGGTCAAGCACATTGATTCCATTGTGGCGGGCGACGCCGACATTTTGGCGGTGCCGGACCTGGAGTCGGGCAACATGCTGGCCAAGCAGTTGGAGTACCTTGCGGGCGCGAGCGGCGCCGGGCTGGTGCTGGGTGCGCGCATCCCGATTGCGCTGACCAGCCGGGCCGACGGTCCGATGAACCGGGTGGCGTCGGCGCTGCTGGCCCAGTTGGCCGCGCACAACGCCCGCCGCGATCACCCACGTCAAGCCTGGTAAGGAGCACAGTTCATGGCCATTCTTTCTGTCAATGCGGGCTCCTCCTCGCTTAAATTTTCCATTCACCCGCTCGCCAACGGTCAGGTTCATCCCTCTGTGCTCACGGGCAACATTCAGGGCCTGGAGCCCGGCGGTGCGCCGGAGCTGGACTGGACCTCCCAGGGCGTCAAGCAAACACGCCAGTTGCCCGCAGGGGAAGGCAGCTCGTTTGATGAGGCGCTCAAATGCCTCAATGAACTCCTGACCAGTGACCCGGCCATGCCGGCCATCGACGCCATTGCCCATCGGGTGGTGCACGGCGGGCAGGAGTTTTCGGCCAGTGTCCTGGTCACCGCCGATGTGCTGGCACGCCTGACCGAGTTCATTTCACTGGCACCGTTGCACCAGCCGAACAACTTGCAGGGTATCCGGGCGTTTCAGAAAGCATTCCCAACCACGCCCCAGGTGGCGTGCTTTGACACCGCTTTTCACGCCACGATACCCGAGATAGAACACAGCTTTGCCCTGCCGGCGGCGGTGACCGAGCAGGGCCTGCGCCGCTACGGTTTTCATGGCCTGTCGTACCAGTACGTCATGGGGGTGCTGCAGCAGCGTAGCGTGCGCTCGGAAGGCCGTGTGCTGATGGCTCACTTGGGCAACGGCGCCAGCCTGTGCGCCGCCAAAGACGGTCGCAGTTGCGCCACCACCATGGGGTTTTCAGCGCTCGACGGGCTGATGATGGGCACCCGCTGCGGTTCACTTGATTCCGGCGTGCTGCTGTACCTGATGGAACACGGCTGGGACCATGACCGCTTGCAAACCCTGCTCTACAAGCAAAGCGGCTTGCTGGGCGTTTCCGGGATCTCGGCCGACATGCGCCGCCTGCGGGGCGATGACAGTGCCGCCGCCAAGCGGGCGATCGACATGTTCACCCACCGCGTGGTGCGCGAATCCGGTGCGCTGGTCGCCTGCCTGGGTGGATTGGATGTGATCTCTTTCAGCGGCGGCATCGGCGAGCATGACGTCGCGCTGCGCGCCCAGATGTGCGAACGTCTGGCCTGGCTGGGCGTGGCGATAGACCCCGAACTCAACCAGGCCGCCACCGGCGGCGAGGTGCGGGCGATTCACCTGCCCGAGAGCCTGGTGCAGGTCTGGGTCGTACCGACCGACGAAGGTCTTGTGGCGGCGCAAGAGGCGGCACGCCTGATCTGAGGAAAAACGAGCCACCGATCGCTTCGTTCTCAATTGGGCAGGCAAGGGGGCAAAACCCGGTTTATTTGGCATACAGTACGCGTTTGAATACTTTGGAACTCGTACTTATGGAAAAGATTCGCATTGTTTTGATTGGCGCCGGCGAAACCGGCACCCCCTTGCTGCAGCAATTGCTGGGCGTCAGTTTCGTCGAGGTGCTGGGTGTGGCGGATTTGAACGATGCCTTGCCCGGCATCGCACTCGCCAAGGCGCACGGCGTGCGCACTACCAATGACTTCATGACGCTGCTTGGCCTGGGTGAAACGGTCGATATCGTCATCGATGTGACCGGTGTTGCCAAAGTCCGCGACCAACTGCGCACTCACATGCAGACGTCCGGCAACCATCACACCATCATCATGCATGAGCTGATTGCTGTTTTATTGATGTCCCTGTCGCAAGGCAAACTGGTGTCGATGAAACACAACGCGGTTGATTACGTCTGATCTTTGACGCATCGGCCTGCTGAACGGGCCCGTCAAAGTCACTGCGGACCTTGTTATCGCTGGCGGCCCCTTGAAATCCCGGGGGCTGGTCCCTAGCTATGTAGTTATCGCAGTCTGTTTCTGCGAATGTTTTTTCGACTTTTGAGATTGACTTAATTCCCATGACCAAACAAACCCATTCCTTCCAGGCCGAAGTGGCGCAACTGTTGCACCTCGTCACCCACTCGCTGTATTCCAACAAAGAGATTTTCCTGCGCGAATTGATCTCCAACGCGTCGGACGCCTGCGACAAGCTGCGGTTTGAAGCCATCAACGATGGCGGCCTGTACGAGAGCGACTCCGAGCTGAAGGTCAAGGTGAGCTTTGACAAGGACGCCAAGACCCTCACTATCACCGACAACGGCATCGGCATGAGCGCGCAGGAAGCCATTGACCACCTCGGCACCATTGCCAAGAGCGGCACCAAGGACTTCGTCAGCAAGCTCTCGGGCGACCAGAAGGCCGACTCGCAACTGATCGGCCAGTTCGGCGTGGGTTTTTACTCCGGCTTCATCGTGGCCGACAAGATCACGGTCGAATCGCGTCGTGCCGGCATGAAAGAGTCCGAAGGCGTGCGCTGGATCAGCGGCGGTGCCGGTGACTTTGAAGTTGAAGCCATCGACCGCCCGGCGCGCGGCACCAGCGTCATCCTGCACCTGCGCGACGACGCGCTGGACTACGCCTCTGCCTGGAAGCTCAAGGGCATCATCAACAAGTACTCCGACCACATCAGCCTGCCCATCCAGATGGAAAAGGAAGAGTGGAAAGACGGCGAGCTGATCAACCCGAGCGACGAGAACGGCGGCCGCCAGCCCGGCGCCATGGTCAAGACCGGCGAATGGGAAGCCGTCAACAAGGGCAGCGCCATCTGGTCGCGTGCCAAGAAAGACATCACGCCCGACGAGTACAACGAGTTCTACAAACAGATCAGCCACGATTTTGAAGCGCCGCTGGCCTACACCCACAACCGCGTGGAAGGCAGCACCGAATACACCCAGTTGCTGTACCTCCCCGGCAAAGCGCCGATGGACCTGTACAACCGCGAAAAGTCGGCCGGCGTCAAGCTCTACGTCAAGCGCGTCTTCATCATGGACGACGCCGAAGCCCTGCTGCCGACCTACCTGCGCTTTGTCAAAGGCGTGGTCGATTCCGCCGACCTGCCGCTGAACGTGAGCCGTGAGTTGCTGCAGGAAAGCCGCGACGTCAAAGCCATCCGCGAAGGCTGCACCAAGCGCGTCCTGGGCATGCTGGAAGACCTGGCCAAGCACGATAAGTTGCCCGAAGCGTCGGCCGATGGCGTGACGGATGTCGTCAGTGAAGAAGACAAGGCCAACGTCGGCAAATTCACCAAGTTCTACGGCGAATTCGGCGCGGTGCTCAAAGAAGGCCTGGGCGAAGACTATGCCAACAAGGACCGTCTGGCCAAGCTGCTGCGTTTTGCCTCCAGTACCACCGACACCGTGAGCGTCAGTTTTGACGACTACAAAGCGCGCATGAAAGAAGGCCAGGAAGCCATCTACTACATCACCGCCGATTCCGCCGCCGCTGCCAAGAACAGCCCGCAACTTGAAGTGTTCAAGAAAAAAGGCATCGAAGTGCTGCTGATGACGGATCGTGTGGACGAGTGGGCGCTGAACTACCTGCAAGACTTTGACGGCACGCCGCTGCAATCCGTGGCCAAGGGCGCGGTCGATCTGGGCAAGCTGCAAGACGAAACCGAAAAGAAAGCCGCCGAAGAAGCGGCCGAAACCTTCAAGCCGCTGCTCGCCAAGCTGAAAGAAGCGCTGAAAGACAAGGCGCAGGACGTGCGCGTGACCACCCGCCTGGTGGACAGCGCCGCCTGCCTGGTGGTGCAGGACGACGGCATGAGCACGCAACTGGCCCGCATGCTCAAGCAGGCTGGTCAAGTCGCGCCCGACGTCAAACCGGTGCTCGAAGTCAACGCCGAACACCCGCTGGTGAAAAAGCTCGATGGCTCGGTGCACTTCAACGACCTGGCGCACATCCTGTTCGACCAGGCGCTGCTGGCCGAAGGCGGCATGCCTGCCGACCCGGCCGCCTATGTGAAGCGGGTGAATGCGCTGCTGGTTTGATATTTATAGATCAAATCGGCCTCTAGCCCGCGTCCGACCTGCGTAAGCAGCTATTGAAACAGTAGCAAATTACGACCCTCAAGCCCCGCAGCCACCCCGGCTGGCGGGGCTTTAATTCAAAGCGGAAACCTCTTATGAAAACTATTCTTCGCATCGCCGCCCTCACCGCCGCTCTGGCCACCTTGTCCACCTCGTGGGCGGCTGACGCCGTGGCGCAAGCTTCCGCCAAGGAAGCCGGCGCCGTCGTCACCGCCAGCGGTCTGGTGTACCGCTCGCTCAAGGACGGCACCGGTGCCAGCCCTTCGGCCAGCGACAAAGTCAAGGTCCATTACCGCGGTACTTTCCCCGATGGCAAGGAATTTGACAGCTCCTACAAACGCAACGAAGCCATCGAGTTTCCCTTGAGCGGCGTCATCAAATGCTGGACCGAAGGCGTGCAGCGTATGAAAGTCGGCGGCAAAGCCAAACTGACCTGCCCGGCGTCCATCGCCTATGGCGAGCGCGGCGCCGGTGGCGGCTTGATCCCACCGAACGCCACGCTGCTGTTTGAAGTCGAATTGCTCGGAATCAACGGCAAATAAGCCGTTGGCGCCCGCCCGCTGACGCCGACTCACACCACCAGCGGCTCTTCCTGCATGGCTTCCATCTGCTCTTCGAGCATCTGCACCTGGCCCTGCCAGTAGTCGCTGGAGCCGAACCACGGAAAGTTGATGGGAAAGGTGGGGTCGTCCCAGCGCCGCGCCAGCCAGGCGCTGTAGTGGATCAGGCGCAGGGTGCGCAGCGGTTCGATCAGCGCCAGTTCGCGCCGGTCGAACTCGCGGAACTGCTCGTAGCCGTCCACCAAGGCGCCGAGCTGGCGGCTGCGCTGCTGGCGGTCGCCGCTGAGCAGCATCCACAGGTCTTGCACCGCGGGGCCGCTGCGGGCGTCGTCCAGATCGACGAAGTGCGGGCCGGGGCCGGCACTGGCGGGCGACTCCAGCGGCGTCCACAGGATGTTGCCGGGATGGCAGTCGCCATGCAGGCGAATCTGGTTTATGGGCTCAAAATAAGGGTCTTTTTGGCCTCTAGCCCCTGTCAAGCATGCGTGAGTAGCTATTAAATCAATAGCACCTTGCGAGGCCTTGGCCCACGCCGACTGCACGTCCAGCGGCACTTTGTCGTGGCCCAGCAGCCATTCGCGCGAGTCGATGCCAAAGCTTTGCAGGTCCAGCGCCGGGCGGTGAACAAACGGTTTGGCCGCGCCCACGGCGTGGATGCGCGCCAGAAAACGGCCGATCCACTCCAGCACGTCGGGGTCGTCCAGCTCGGGTGGGCGCCCGCCCCGGCTGGGGCTGACGCTGAAGGCAAAACCGGCAAAGTGGTGCAGCGTCGTGCCGTTCAAGGCCAGCGGTCCGATCACCGGGATTTCCGCCTCCATCAGCTCCTGGGAGAAAGCATGTTCTTCCAGGATTTGCGCCTCGCTCCAGCGCTGGGGCCGGTAAAACTTGGCCACCACCGCCGGGCCGTCTTCCAGGTGCAACTGGTAAACCCGGTTCTCGTAAGAACTCAGGGCCAGTTGGCGCCCGTCGCCATAGAGGCCGACGCTGGCCAGCGCGTCCATGACGACATCGGGCGTGAGGGTCTCGAACGCATGCAATCCGGCAGAAGAAGGAAGGGAGTGTGGTGACATACCCACATTGTCGCGCGTGCCTGCCTCAAGCGCAGAGGGTCGTGCTGGCGCACTTGGTGGCGTTACGGTCTTTGTCCTGCCGTTTCAGAACGGCGCGTCGCGGTCCGGGTCCCAGATCGGCTTCATCTTGGCCGCATGTTCGACCAGGCGCTCGAACGGCAAGGCCTGTTTGACCAGAATCACGGTACAGGGCGCATCCATGGCGACCTTGATCGGCACGGTGGGCACCAGGCGCTGTGTGCGCAGGCCGTGGGTGGCGGCGCCCATGACGATCAGGCTGACCTGGTTGCCGGCGGCGTAATTCACCAGCGCCTGCGCCACGTCGCCCGACTCCAGCACGTGGTACGAGGTCTGGTGGCCCAGCAGGTCGAGCGGTTGCGCCCACTGGCGCAGACTGGCGAGGTACTTGCGGTGCACGCTGGTCTCGCTGTTTTTGTCGCTGGAGGCGCTGGTTTGCCGGGGCGAGATCACGCTGACGCAGGCCAGCCGGGCGCCCTGGCGTGTGCCCAGCGAACGCGCCACCGCCTGGCGCAGCGAGTAGAGGGTGGAGTCCAGCACGTCGTAATGGGGAATGGCCACCATGATGATGGGCACTTCTTCAATCTGCTGGGCTGGCAGCGGGCTGGGCTGGTAGTGCATGCCGGCGGCTTTGAACCAGCGCTTGAAGTGGGTGCCGAACTTGGTGCCCGCGGTGTTGCGGCCGCGCTCGGTCACGAGGATTTGCTCGGGGTGGCGCAGGTCAAACGCCAGATGGGCCGCCGACGGGTAGCGCTTGGCCGCTTCGGGCTCCAGGCAGCGCAGGATCACTTCCTGCATCCACTCGGGCAAGTCAGGCTGCAGTTTGCGCGGCGGCGTGGGGTCCATCCAGAGCCGCTGACGCAAGCCGCCATCGGTCTTGGGCGCACCAAACGGCAACTCGCCGGTGGCCAGTTGGTACAGGATCACGCCCAGGGCAAAAATGTCGCTGCGCGGGTCGCCCCGCACGCCCACCACCTGCTCCGGCGCCATCCAGGCGGGCGAGCCCACCGCTTTGCGCAACTGCTCGGCCAGCAGGTCCGGGTAATGGGCATGGCAGGACAAGCCAAAGTCCAGCAGCACCGCATTGCCGTCGGGCTGGATGAGCACATTGGCGGGTTTGAGGTCCAGATGCACCGTGTTTTGCTGGTGCAGGCTGTGCACGGCCAGGGCCACGGCGGCGCCCAGCCGGGCCAGTTCGGGCGCTTTCGGGCGCTCGGGCATCTCCAGCCAGTGCTCCAGGGTTTGCCCCGCCACGTACTCCATGACGAGGTAGGGCACGTTGGACAGGTCGCCCGCCGCCACAAAGCGCGGCACGTGCGGGCCGGTGAGCACCTGCAGGATCTGGTGTTCTATCTCGAAACTGACGATGTTCTCGGCCCCGTCGCCCGCCGTCATGCGGGGAACCTTCATGACCATCGGAAAGCCGGGGTTGCGCACGCCTTCGGCCTCGCGCTGGATGTAGTGCACGCGGTAAATGTGCGCCATGCCCCCGGAGTGGAGGCACTCTTCAATCGTAAAACCGTCCAGCTGGGCGCCGGGTTCGAGGAGTTTCATCGGCCCAGTTCCAGCCGGTCGGCAAAGATGACAGGCAAACCAGCCCGACGAATGGCGGCCGCGGCTGCCTGGTGGTCGTACGAAACCCGGTGAAAGGTCAATTGCAGCTTGTCGGTGTCAAACAAGGCGTACATGGCCTGCGGATTGCTGTCGCGCGGTTGCCCCACCGAGCCGATGGTCGCCAGCCAGTGGCGGTGCCGGGGCACCGGCACGGCAATGCCGGGCGTGGGCATGAACTTCATCAGTTCCGCCCCGGCGCCCCGGTAATACAAGGTCTGCAAATGCACGTGGCCGCCAAAAACGTAGCGCACTTCGGGCCAGGCCGCTGCCGCATCCAGGCTGGCGGTGGCGGCCCGCTGGTCGTACACATAGCGCCACAGTTCGGGGCCGTCCAAGCTGGCGTGCACCAGCAGAATCGTGTCCTGCTGGCGGGTCAGGGGCAAGTGGTCCAGAAACTGCCGCTCGCTGTCGCTGAGTTGCGCGTGGGTCCAGGCGGCCGTGCTTTCGCCCACGGTCCTGACCGTCGCCGGGGGATTCACCGCCATGGCATCGTGGTTGCCTTTGACCAGCAGCGCACCTTGCGCGAGCAGCTCCTGGGCTTTTCTCACGACAGCGCCGGGGTTGGCACCGTAACCGACCAGGTCACCCAGCAGGGCAAACTGCTGTGCACCCTGGTGGCGGGCATGTTCCAGACAGGCATCCAGGGCCTGCAGGTTGGCGTGAATGTCTGACAATAAAGCCAGCTTCATGGCTCTCCTTTTTTATATGACCAAGCATCATGCCCGATTGTGCTGACGCCTAGTTTGCAACTTACGGTTTGGCGCATTTTGACGGGGCGCAAGCCGCGCCGGCGCGCCGGGCCTGTACAGTCAGGCCTGATGGCCGCGAACCGACGGCACCGCGCCATCACGACAGCGGGTAGGGCCTGCTGCCGCTGCAGCAAGCGCCCCCGGAGAAACCATGTTTGACTACCTCATCATCGGCGGCGGTTCGGCCGGGTGCGTATTGGCCGCCAGGCTGAGCGAGAACCCCGATATCCAGGTCGCGCTGCTGGAAGCCGGGCCGCCCGATCACAGCGCGCTGATCCACTGCCCGGCCGGGCTGGCCGTGCTGGCCAGGACGGGCCAGGCCAACTGGCGATTCAAGACGGTGCCGCAAGCCGGGCTGAATGGCCGCGAAGGCTACCAGCCGCGCGGCAAGGTGCTGGGCGGCTCCAGCTCCCTCAACGCCATGATCTACACCCGCGGCCACCAGACAGACTATGACCATTGGGCGGCGCAGGGCAACCCCGGCTGGGCCTACGAGGATGTGCTGCCCTATTTCAAGCGCGCGGAAGATAACGCGCGCGGTGCCGATGCCTTTCACGGCGTCGGGGGGCCGCTGCATGTGATGGACTTGAGGCAGCCCAACCGGTTTGACCCGGTGTTCGTGGAGGCCTGCCTGCAGGCGGGTTTCGGTGACAACCCCGACTTCAACGGCGAGGACCAGGAAGGGGTGGGCCTGTACCAGGTCACGCACCAAAACGGCGAGCGCTGCAGTGCCGCCAAAGCCTACCTGACGCCCAACTTGGCACGCCCGAATCTGCAGGTGTTCACCGGCGCGCACGTCACCCGCCTGCTGCTGGAGCGCAAGCGCGCCGTGGGCGTGGAATTCCAGCACGAGGGACTGGTCAAGCAGCTCAAAGCCCGGCGCGAGGTGCTGCTGTGCGCGGGCGCCTTGCAGTCGCCCCAGATCTTGATGCTCTCGGGCATCGGCCCGCACGCCCACCTGCTGGAAAACGGCATTGCCACCGTGCACGACCTGCCGGGAGTGGGGCAAAACCTGCACGACCACCCGGATGTGGTGCTGGTGGTGGATGCACCCAAAGCCAAAGACTTGTTCGGCCTCTCGCTGGCTGGCGTCATGCGGGTCATCCAGGGTGTTTTTGACTGGCGCCAGCACCGCAGCGGCCTGCTCACCAGCAACTTTGCCGAGGCCGGTGGCTTCATCAAAAGTCGCGGGAGCGAGCCCGTGCCCGACCTGCAACTGCACTTTGTGGTCGGCAAGCTGCTCAACCATGGCCGCACCACCCCGCTGGGCCACGGTTACTCGTGCCATGTGTGCCTGCTGCGCCCGCGCAGCCGTGGCAGCGTCACCCTGGACAGCAAAGACCCGCTGGCGCCGCCGGTGATCGACCCCAATTTTCTGGGGGAACGCGACGACGTGGAGCGCCTGATTCGCGGGTTCAAGCTGTTGCGCCTGATCTTGTCGCAGCCCGCCCTGGCCGACATTCCCGGCCAGGAACTGGCGGCCTCGGCGGCGGCCCGGACCGATGCCCAGATCGAGCACTACATCCGCGACCATGCGGACACCATTTACCACCCGGTGGGCAGTTGCCGCATGGGCCATGGCGCGATGGACGTGGTGGATGCGAGCTTGCGGGTGCGCGGCATCGACGGTTTGCGCGTGGTGGATGCCTCCATCATGCCGCGCATCATTGGCGGCAATCCCAATGCAGTGGTGATCATGATTGCCGAGAAAGCGGCCGACATGATCAAGGCGGCGCAGCCGGCCTGAAACCTGTTTTTTCTTTGAATTTATAAAGAAAACAGGCGCTAGCCCCCGTGGCATAAGCGTGAACAGCTATTTAATTAATAGCATTCATGCGCGTACTGGAAATCAACTTTTCAGTCCTGCCGGCGTGGATTAAATACTCGAGATTGCTGGCATCGGGGATTTCCCTCTTGCTTTTTTTGATGGTTGTCATTTTCAATTTTTATATCCCATCGCCTAATCCTCCACGGTGAGAATATGCCCACGAAGATAAATCTTGGCATGGCTATTTTTCATCGAAAAAGAACAAATATTTTCACGACATCAAACAAAAACAAGCTTAATAAAAATGTACCGAAAGAATTCTTTTACCAAAGAAGATATTTTGAAATGTGGTGATGGAAAGTTGGAAGGCATCGAATATCCTCGTTTGCCTCTGCCCAATATGCTCATGGTGGATTCCATCACAAAAATATCGGATGAAGGCGGCCGGTATGGGCAGGGCGAAGTGGCGGCAGACTTCGAAATCAACCCGGATTCCTGGTTTTTTGACTGCCATTTCAAGGACGATCCAGTGATGCCGGGCAGTCTGGCGCTGGATGGCCTGTGTCAGTTGCTGGGGTTTTATCTGGGCTGGAAAGGACACCAGGGAAAAGGACGCGCCTTTGGCGTGGGGGAGGTCCGGTATAAAGGCGAGATATTACGCACAGCCGGCAAAATATCCTATCAACTGGATATTAAAAGGAATATGAATACCCCCATTCCGATGTCTGTGGCCGACGGAAAAGTATTGCTGCACGGACAAACCATCCATACTGCAAAATCATTGTGGGTAGGTGTCATACCGTATTAATACGAGGGTCTTCGAGCTAATTTCCCAGCCCTATCTCGCGCTTGACCGAAAATTCTCATGTGTGCTAGCGTACGCATGTGTCATCTTCCTCCCGCGTAAGCTGGAGGAACAGGCGCTCTGGATTAATCATGATCTGGAGCGCCAGACATCGCTGCATCAATAACCTTGTGATTAAAAAAAGGGGCTGCAGTTGAATTTCGCGAAGCAGGGGGGAGATATGAGCATCAAACCAAAAAGTTCAGCATTGGTTCGGAAACAGCCCGAGTGGCTGCTGCTGGTCCTGGTATTGGCGTTGATGGGCGCTTTTTTTGTGTTCATCCTGGCGAAAGATGACGAGCGGGTTCAGACCACTGAACGTGACCGTCTGAACGTTCTGAAAAATGTGCTGGCCGACAATATAGAAACCAATCTGGCAGCCACCAACCGCGCGCTGGAAGGGGTGGTGAAGGACTACCTCACGGGGCCGGATAAAAAGGGCGGGACACCGGACGTGTCACGCCGTTTGCGGGCGCTTTCAGACACCATGCTGGGTATTCGCGGCATGGTGGTGCTGGATGCCAGCGGCCAGACGATAGCGGCCAACCAGCCAGACGTCATTGGCCAGAATTACAGCCACCGGGATTACTTCAAGACCGTTCGCGATCACCCCAGCCAGACCACGCTGTATGTGTCGGCCCCCTTCAAATCAGCCAAGGGTGACCTGGTGGTGGCGGTGGCGCGGATGGTGCCGGGACCGGGCGGTGACTTTGCCGGTGTGGTGGTGGCTTCGCTGGACCCGCAGTACTTCACCAGCATCTTTCGCCCTCTCGTGTATGCCCCCGATGTCTGGGGGGCCGTCGCCCATGGCGACGGTCTTCAATTGATGAATTTCCCTGAAAAAGCCGGCCTCAATGGGTCCAACCTCGACCGGCCAGGTACTTTTTTCAGCCGTCATTTCCACAGCGGGCAAATCGACAGCATTTTGACCGGCATGGTGTACACCACCGGCGAGCAGCGCTTGATGGCCTTGCGCACCATCCAGCCGGGCTATCTGGCCATGGACAAGGCGCTGGTGATCGGGGTCAGCCGCCGGCGAGATGTGATGGCCCAGCCTTGGCAACGCCAGATACTTACCTACGGCCTGTTTTACGCCGTGCTGACACTGCTGGCCTGCAGCGGGCTGTATTGGTCGCAAAAACGGCGTTCGCAGATTGCGGCACTGGATGCGGACCGGGAGCGCGACCGTCGCGAAGCCGATGCGCGCATGAAAGCCGCCCAGCGCTTGGCTGGCTTCGGCAACTGGGCCTGGGACATCGCCAGCGATACCCATACCTGGTCGGAAGAGATATTCCATATTTATGGCCGCGACCCGGCCCTGCCACCGGCTGTTTACCCCGAGGTCCAGCAGTATTTCACGCCGCAAAGCTGGGTGGCTTTGGCTGCCGCCGTGGAAACGGCTCTGGCATCGGGCGTGCCCTACGAAGTGGATGCTGAGGTGGTTCGCCCCGATGGCAGCCACCGCTGGATTGCCGCTCGCGGCCATGCCAGCCGGGATGCCGATGGCAAAGTCGTCTCGATGCAAGGCACGGTGCAGGACATCACCGAGAAAAAGCGCCTGGACCTGGAGCTGGAGAGTCATCGACACCATCTGGAGGAGTTGGTGCAAAGCCGCACGCTGGAGCTGGCTGCCGCGCGCGATGCCGCCGAAGCGGCCAACCGCAGCAAAGCCGAGTTTCTGGCCAACATGAGCCACGAGATCCGCTCTCCCCTGAACGCCATTCTGGGTCTGGCTTACCTGCTGCAACAGGCGCAGTTGGACCATGACGCGCTGGACATGGTGCGCAAGATCAGGACCTCGGGGCGTTCGCTGCTGGGCATCGTCAATGACATCCTGGATGTGTCCAAAATTGAAGCCGGTCATCTGGTGATCGAGCAGTCCCCGTTTCAACTGGGTGATGTGATCGACAACCTGGCCGACTCCATGGGGCTGGCGGTCGGGAACAAAAACATCGAGTTGATCATCGGCCCCCTGCCTGCCGGCATTTCAGCCGTGCAGGGCGATGCCTTGCGGCTGGGGCAGGTGTTGACCAACCTGACCAGCAATGCCATCAAATTCACGACCAGCGGCCGGGTCGAGTTGCATTGCGAACTTTTGTCTTGCATCGATGACAACATCATGCTGCGTTTTTGCGTGCAGGACACCGGCATCGGGATCGCGCCCGAGCTTCAGAACGAAGTGTTCTCGGCCTTCACCCAGGCCGACAGTTCGACCACCCGCCGTTTTGGCGGCACCGGGCTGGGCCTGACGATTTGCCGCCAGTTGGTCCACCTGATGGGCGGTGAAATCGGTCTGAAGAGCGTCCCAGATCAAGGCAGCGAATTCTGGTTCACGCTCCCCTTGCAGCAGGTTCCCAGTGCCGATTTTTCGTCCCCCGACATGGTCCATCTGGATGTCCTGATTGCGGACGACAGTGATGTGGCCTTGAAAGCCGCGAGCACGGTCGCCGAGAGCCTGGGCTGGCGGGTCAGCGCCGTTGATTCGGGTGAAGCGGCGCTCTCGCATGTCTGGCAGCGCAAAGGCGGGGCCTTGCCCAATGTCGTGGTGCTGGACTGGAAAATGCCCGGCCTGGATGGCCTGGCCACGGCGCGCGCGCTGCGCGAGAGCGTGGCAGAAGATGAATGCCCCATCGTCATCATGTCCACCGCCTATGCGCTTTCCAGTCTGGCCAACCAGCCCGGGGCCGAGCTGGTGGATGCCATTCTGAACAAGCCCGTGACCCCTTCCACCTTCTACAACGCGGTGCTGGAGGCGCAACACCGGCGCGCGGCCCACGTCGACTTGCCGCAGGCCTTGCTGCAAGCGACGACGGACGGACTGGCCGGTGTGCGGGTGCTGGTCGTGGATGACAGCGATATCAACCGCGAAGTAGCGCTGCGCATCCTGCGCGAGCAAGGCGCCATCGTGACGCTGGCTGTTGATGGCCAGGCGGCACTGGACTGGTTGCTGGCGCATCCCGATGATGTTGATCTGGTGCTGATGGATGTGCAAATGCCGGTGATGGACGGGATTGAAGCTACGCGCCAATTGCGGCGCCTGCCCCGGTTCAGGGATCTGCCTATCGTGGCGTTAACGGCAGGCGCCTTCAAGTCGCAGCAGGAGGCGGCCCATGCGGCCGGTATGACGGATTTCATCAGCAAACCTTTTGATGTGCCGTCCACCATTGCGCTGATTCAGCGCTTGCGGCGTCCCTCCACCGTACCCCGGGTCACGACACCGCCGGTGGAGACCCACCCGCCAACGCTTCATCTCGACCCGAAAACGTCACCCGAAGTCGCTGTGATGGATGTAGCGCAGGGCTTGAAAATCTGGAAAGATATGCCGTCCTACCGGGACTACCTGCGACGTTTTGTTCAGGGTTACGGCCATGCGGTGGACGTGATGAACGCCAGTCTTGCCGCCGATGACGTGGCGGCCGCGGCCGCGCTGGCGCACAAACTCTCGGGTGTGGCCGCCAATCTGGCCTTGCCCGAAACGCACCGGTTGGCGGGCGAGGCGGAGCGGATGCTGGCCAAGGGCTACGATTTCACGCAGGCCTTGGCGCGTCTGGACCAGGCCCTGGAGCGAGCGGTGGCGGCGATTGATCACTTTGCCCCCTTCGTCGCGGCAGCCGATGCCTCAGGGGCGGCTGAAGTGCCGGTGCTGGAAGACCTGCCAGATTCTGAAGGGAGAACGCTTGAAACGCTGCTGATCGAGTTGCTGGCGGCACTGGATACCGACAACCCCGCCCCGGCGCAGGCGATCCTGCTTCTGCTGGCCAAACAGGTGCCGTCGCAGGAACTCTCCAGCATTGCCGCCTGTGTGCAGGGCTTTGATTTTCGCGGCGCTGAAGCGGGCTGCTTCAGGCTCGCCGGCGAGCGCGGTATTTCATTGAAGGAGTAGGCCGTGACCACCTTGCCCATTATTCTGATCGTGGACGATGAGCCGGCCAATCTGGCCCTCATGCAGACGATTCTGGCGGACAGCTACAAACTGGTGTTTGCCCGCAATGGCAGTGAAACGCTGGCAGCGGTTCAGAAACATCATCCCGGCCTGGTGCTGCTGGATGTCGGCTTGCCAGACATCAATGGCTATGACCTGTGCCGCCAGATCAAGCAACTCGATACCTCGCAAGAGATCCAGGTTATTTTCATCACTGGTTATACCGACTCGGCCCACGAAGCGGCAGGGTTTGACGCGGGTGGCGTGGACTACATCATCAAACCTGTTTTTCCGCAAATTGTGCGGGCAAGGGTGAGCGCCCATCTGTCCATGGTGCGTGCCACCGTGCTCGAACAGAGTTACAAGGATGCCATTGTGATGCTGGGTCAAGCCGGGCATTACAACGACACCGATACCGGCGCCCACATCTGGCGCATGGCGGCCTATGCGCGCGCGTTGGCACAAGCGTGCGGCTGGGATGCCGAGAGTTGCATCCGGCTGGAGTTGGCCGCGCCGATGCATGACACCGGCAAGATTGGCATACCGCAAGCCATTTTGCGCAAACCCGGGCCGCTGGATGCGCAGGAATGGGTGATCATGAAGACCCACCCAAGAATTGGCTATGACATTCTGAGCATGAGTGCTGCCCCCGTCTTCAAGCTGGCCGCCGAGGTGGCCTTGCGGCACCATGAAAAATGGAATGGCAGTGGTTATCCTGATGGTTTGAAGGGCGAAGAAATACCGGAATCGGCCCGCATCGTCGCCTTGGCCGACGTGTTTGACGCACTCAGCATGAAGCGGCCCTACAAGGAACCTTGGGAAACTGAAAAAATCATGAAATTCATCCAGGATGGGGCCGGGGAGCACTTTGACCCCACTCTGGTGCGGATGGTCAGCGACATCCTGCCCCAGTTTCTTGCCATTCAGAAGTTATGGGCAAAAGTAGAGGACCGCCAAGCACCCGTCCCTCAACTGACCGCCTGAATCCAATGGGTTTGAGAGCCGCTTAAACATGGCAAAACGTAAGGGAAATGCCCTCTGGGGGCAGTCCATCAAGCGCACGCTGACCGCGATGACGCGTACCGCCTTGCGCGCAAGCTCCAAAGCCATGACGCAAGCCCTGAAGACCACGCCGGGCAAGCGCAAACCCAAGCCGGTCAAAAAAACACAGCCCACCAGCACCACGCCTTGGATCACGGGCGTTGCCGTCGGCACGGCGGGGGTGCGGCGATACCGTTTGTTCAAGCCGCCTGGCGTGCGGTCCACCGAGCGCCTGCCCTTGTTGGTGATGTTGCACGGGTGCGGGCAGGATGCAGAGGCACTGGCCGCAAGCACCCATATGAATCGGCTCGCTGTGCGGGAGCGCTTTCTGGTGCTCTACCCGGAGCAGGATCGCATGTCGAATATGCAGGGTTGCTGGAACTGGTACGAAACGCGAACAGGTCGGGCGCAAGGTGAGGCCGACACCATCAACGCTGCCATTGACCAGGTGTGTCAGATGCAGGCGGTTGATCCGGCGCGCATCGGACTGGCGGGAATTTCAGCGGGGGCCGGCATCGCGGCGCTGCTGGCAACCCGCCATCCCCAGCGCTTTCGGGCCATCGCGATGCATTCGGGCATTGCACCTGGCCTGGCGCATTCTTCAGCGACGGCGTTGCGTGCGATGCGCGGCTATGGGTTGAGGGCGGTGCCGCTGACCCCACTTCTGGCGGGTACGCGATTACCGGCCTTGTTGGTGATTCAGGGCAGTCTGGACGCCATCGTGGCTTCCAGCAACGGTGCCGATGCGGCCCGCTGGTGGGCTGCGCACGAAGGGGCGAAACCGGGCGCATCGCGCACTGTGCAACGTGGTGCGCGTTATGCCTCAACGATCACTGATTACCGAAGCCGTGGCCAGCTCATCGCCACCCTTTGCGAGATCAAAGGTCTGGGCCATGCGTGGAGCGGTGGCGGCGCGGGCCAGGCCTACAGCGATCCGAAAGGCCCGGATGCCTCGCGCATGATTTGGTCGTTCATGGCCAAGCAATTCGTCCGACCCCCACTCTGACGCAGCTATCCCCCAAATGGGGGATAGGCAATCGATGCTGCTCACCCTAGGATGAGGGTGATTCAACATTTATTTGAAAATGAGCTCATCCATGAAGAAACCCTTTCTCCGCGCCAGGCTGGCCGTGTCCCTCATCGGTCAAATAATTTTATTAAGTGGCGCGCTCTTTCCTGTTTTATCCCAGGCCCGCTCCGAGCTTCAGGTTTGTGACAGTCATGGCTTGGTACGCGGGGCGGAGATTGCGGTGGAAAAAGGTTGTTTTGGTTGCCATACCCTGGGCTCCAAGCGTATTGGCCCACCCTACCGCGACATCGCCACCAGGTACGAGCGGGAACCGACCAAGGTGTCTGCTTTGGCCAAAAAAATCAAAAATGGTGGAACTGGGGTCTGGGGTACGGTGATCATGCCGCCCAACACGGTCACCGATGAAGAGTCGGAGATTCTGGCGCGCTGGATTTTGGCTTTATAGACAGGCCGCAGTGAAAAAAGTGGGTCAGGTGGAGGGAGTCTTATTTGTCCGGCGTCTGGCAGAAAAAGTGCCGCATTACCTGCCGCAACGAGGTGGTTTTGTCGGCTACCTGATTGCTGTCGCGCTGACTGTTATCGCGTTGTTGGCGCGTCTGTCCATGGCACCCGTCGATGCAGGATTGCAATATGTGACCTTTTTTCCGGCAGTCACCCTGGCGGTCGTCATTGGCGGATTCGGGCCGGGCTTGCTGGCGACCTTCATCGGCATTGTTTTTGCCAGCTTCCTGTTTACACCCCCTTATTACTCGTTGTCCTTATCGAACCTGCAAACCAGTTCTTGGTCGAACCTGGTGTTTCTCGCAGATGGGCTGATTGTTTGCTTCGCCATCGAGGCCATGCATCGTTATCGCCAGAAGTACATGGCGGAGTTGGCCGAGACCCGTCTTATTGCGGATCAAACCGCGGGCATCAACCAGGCGTTACGCGACAGCGAGGCTTTCAGTGTCAGCGTGTTTGATTCCCGTATCGAACAGGTTGCGGTGCTCAATGAGCAAGGCTGCATCATTGCCGTGAACGAGGCTTGGCATCGCTTTGCCATGGAGAACGGAGCCCCGAAGTATGGCCGCAACGTGGTAGGCCTGAACTATCTGGACGTGTGCTACTGCGCCTCGGCCCACCCTGATGGCGATGGCGCGAACGGGGCGATTGCCGGCATTCTGGCGGTGATGAAGGGCGAGCTGAATGAATTCAGCCTGGAGTATCCCTGTCATTCCCCCGCAGAAGAGCGCTGGTTCAACATGCGCGTCATGCCGCTGAAAGGCGCGCGCCTGGGCGTGGTCGTGGCCCATGAAAACATCAGTCGGCGCAAGTCGCTGGAAAAGGCCCGGATGCACCATGCGTCGATTGTCGAGTCGTCGGAAGACGCCATCATCGGCAAGAGCCTGGACGGGATCATCACCAGTTGGAATCAGGGCGCCGAGAAGGTGTTTGGTTACTCCTGCGACGAGGCCTTGGGACAACATTTTTCCCTGATGATTCCGCTGGCGTACCGGGAAGAAGAAAGAAAGATTCTGGAGCAGGTCCGCCAGGGTATTGCCCTGACCAATTACCAGACGGTGAACCGCAGGAAAGACGGCGAGCTGATCGACATTTCCGTCACTTTGTCGCCGCTGCGCGACGCGGCAGGTCAAGTGGTGGGGGCATCCAAAATCGCACGCGACATCACTGCGCAAAAGCGGATTGAAGAGGAGTTGCGCATTGCCGCCACCGCTTTCGAGGCCCAGGAAGGGATGATCGTCACGGATGCCCACAACATCATCTTGCGGGTCAACCGGGCTTTCACCCTCAACACCGGGTATGCCGCGGAAGAAGTCATGGGGCAGCATGTGCGACTCCTGAAATCAGGCCGTCATGATGCCGCTTTTTACGCTGCTATCTGGGACACCATCGGACGCCATGGATTTTGGCAGGGAGAAGTCTGGAACCGGCGCAAGAGCGGTGAGGTGTATCCCGAATGGCTCACGATCACCGCCGTGAAGAACCCGGCCGGAGAAACCACCCATTACGTCGGCACCCACACCGACATCACCTCGCGCAAAGTCGCCGAGGATGAAATCAGGAATCTGGCGTTTTATGACCCGCTTACGAGGCTGCCCAATCGGCGCCTTCTGATGGATCGCCTGCACCATGCCCTGACCACTGCCGAGCGCATGGAAAGGCAGGGCGCACTCATGTTCATCGATCTGGATAATTTCAAGACCTTGAATGACACCTGGGGACATGCCCAAGGGGATTTGCTGCTTCAACAGGTGGCTGAACGCCTGGTGGTTTGTGTTCGCGAAGGCGACACCGTGGCGCGCCTGGGTGGCGATGAGTTTGTCGTCATCCTGGAAGTCTTGAGCGAACATGCCCCCGATGCCATTGCCCAGGCGGAAAGTGTGGGCCGGAAAATCCTCGCCACCCTGGGGCAGACCTATCTGCTGGCCGGCCACGAATTCCAGAGCACCCCCAGTATTGGCATCACGCTGTTCGGCCCCCGCGAATGTTCGGCGCAAGAGCTGATCAAGGAAGCGGATAACGCCATGTACCAGGCCAAAACCGCCGGACGCAACACCTTGCGATTTTTCTCGGCAGTAGCTTGAATCCTTCGTCGTCGCCGCTGCCATTGCGGCGCCAGGGGTCGGAGGCTAGCGCGTCAGCACCGCACCGACCACGGCCGAGGTGCCGGCCGTCATTTTGTAGGATGACACCATGCCCACCGGCGCCGGGTTGCCGATCACCACGCCCTGCACATTGCCGGTCACGATGGACTGGTTGCAGCCGCTGCAACTGCCATACAGGTTTTGCGTGCTCCCGGTGCGGAACGAATCCAGCGACTGGGGGGCGGTCAAGGAGGCATTCCACACGCGGGACTGGGAGTCGGTCACCGACAGGGTCAAAGTATCCACAAAAGGCGTGCCCCCGACGTTCTTGAGTACGACGGACGATGTCACCGTGCCTCCGATGCCGGCGGTTTCCGTGATGGGGGCGGTAAAGCCTGCGGTGTTGCTAAAGCTCAGGGTGGCACCGCTTGTCGGCAGGGCAGACAACAAATTGGCCGCAGTGGTGGCGCTGGTGGCATCCATCCAGAAAAACATGGTTTTCGCGCTGGTGATGCCGTTGTCCACCATGGTTCCGCCGTCATAGACACCCCATTTGACCGTTTCGTTCCCGATGGTTGTTCCGCCGGTCATGACCGCTGGCGCGCCATTGCGGTCGTAGGTGAAGTTGTTGCCATTTACCATGATGGGTGCGCCACCGGCATCCAGCATCACACTGAGGCTGCCGGAAGGCTCCCCGATGTAGCCGGCCCCGTTGCTCGGCCCGTTGGAGCCCATGCCGCCGCCCGCAATGACGGTGCCGTTGGGTGCCGGCAGGCCGCCATTGCTTGGGTTGGCCGGGTTGAAGGTTCCGGTCGGCGACGGCGACACCAATGTGGTGACCGGTGCCGTCACGGCGCTGCTTGCCAGGACCGTGGTGGTCGTGCTGCTGGTTTCGGTTGCAGGGGGCGGGCTCTCGGCCGTGCTGGTCGATACGGGTGCGCCGGTCGTGCTATCGCCGGTGCTGCTTGTACTGGCCGTTTCACTCTTTGGTGCCTTCGCCGTGTTTTGAATACTGGGCGTGGCCTTCAGGAAGCTCGGGATGGCTTGCAAGCGGACCGGCGGCGTATTGCCGCTGGCCGGGACAAATCCGACCTGGTTGACGCCCAGTTCGACGCGACCGGCGCTGGTCTCCAGATAGGTGCGCCCGGTGTTGACCTTGTCATAGGTGCCCGCTGGCCCCAGGGCGGTTTCGCCTGGCGCAGGCGGTGGGATATACAGGGATTCATGGTCGGTGCCGCGGATGCCGATGGTGGCCGTGGCGGTGCGTACTTTGTAGTTTTCCTTGTTGGCGCGGCCGATCCAGCCGGTAATCGAACGCAAGCCGCCTTTGAGCAGTCCCAATACGCCTTGCTCCGCACCGTCCGCTTTGCCAGTGACCCGGTACACATCGATACGCAGCCGGCTGTCGGGGCGCAGTGCCAGCAGGCCCTCATCCTTCATGATGAGCTGGGCTTGGGCGAGTGCCCCGGTGGCAATGGTGTCTCCCTCCTCGACCAGGTCGCCCTTGCGCGCAGCGGTCTGGCTGCCGTTGGGGTGCGTGACGGAAACGTCGCCATGTACAAACTGAAAGCGCCCGGCCTCGGCCAGCGCGGTACCCGTGGCCCCGAGCAAAAGCAGGGCCACACTGATGGAAGAAAGTTTCATGGCGTCAGGCCTCACTGAAAGTCACGGCGAACCAACAGGGACAATTCGTACCGCTGGTAATCGTTCACCGATAGATTGGAATGGTTGTTGGTCCAGCTGATCTGGGGCTTGAGACTCCAGGCCGGCGCAAAGCGCCAGACGCCTCCCAACGCCACCTCATGCAACTCGTCGACACGCTGGTTTGCATACAAAATGTTCACCCGTTGATAGCGGCCAGACTGGACCCCTACGGAGGCGAAGACATCGACATCGGAACGGGGACTGATTTGCCAGCCTGCCCGCAAGCCGAGAAAATCCTTGTCGCCATCGACCCGCGGACGAGTGCGGTCGGCCTCGGTTTCGTTGCCCATGTATGCCGACAAGCTCAACATGGTCGGCAACGACGTCGTCATCTGGGTGACCCAACCAGCGCCTGCCACCCACTGGTTGACGTCATTGTTGGCTTGGCTTACCTGGGCATAGCGCACCTGGGCGTACTGGCCAAAGAACATCAACTGTTGCCGCTCCGTCAAGGTTCGCTGGAGGTCGCCCCCGATGGATGAGATCGAGCGAT
>JAZKHK010000040.1:29944-33559 GCA_040385425.1 Pseudomonadota bacterium
GCCCTTCTTGCCACTGCAGGCCGGCACGCCAGTCGGTGCTGCCGGAATTGAAGGTGCTCACCTGGCCGTAGTTGCGCCATTTGGTATCCACCCCACCGTACAGCGAGACCGTGTCCGTGAGCCGCTGTTTGATTTCGGCACCGGCATTGAGCTGCGAAAAATTGTCCTGAATTTTCTGGTTGGCGGTATTCAGGGTGAAATTCACCCCGAACACGGGCAGAAACAAGGTGCTGCTGCTGGGGCCTTGGGTCACGTTGCCATCGCTGCCCAAGCCCGCTTCCACGTAGGCCGTGACCTGGCGCGTCTGCTTTTTCTCATGGGCGTCCATGTCGGCCTGGTAGCGGGCAATGGTGGCACGGGCCAGCGGCGGCGGATTCAGGGCCAGCGCCAGATCAAACTCCTGGCGGGCGCGTGGCAGGTCGCCGAGCGCGACATAGGCGCGCCCCATGTCCAGCCGGGCCGCGCCGTGGTTCGGGGTCACCGCCAGAACCCGCTCGAAGGCCAGCGTGGCCAGGCTGGCATGCCCGGCTTCCAGCGCGGCCAGTCCGAACACATAGTCGAACTCCGGGTTGCCGGCCTGGGTGAATTGCGCGGGGGCAAGCAAGGCATAGGCTTGTTCGGCCTGGCCTGTGCGGACCAATTGTTCGGCCTGATTCAGTTCCGCAGTGTCCAGAGCGAAGGCTGGAAGGGCCAACGCGCCTCCCCAAATGATGAGTGCTGTTAATTTATTCATGGTCGTCCATATTTTTCTGAATGGACGATAGCACGCTCTTTTCAGCGAGCCTGTTGCGGCAATGCAACGCCATTTTGTGCCAGCAGTTGCCGCACCAGCAAGGTGCTCTTGACGGCGTAGCGGTTGATTTTGAGGCAGGCTTTGCAGTCGCCGCTGCTGGTCACGCTCATATCCAGGGCCTGGGCGGCACTTGCCGTCGAACTCCCCCCCGCGACAGCCGAGCCCACCAGCGTGAGCAAGGTGATTCCCATGGCCAGATTTTTGAGTAGTTTCATGGTTTGCTTCCTTTCAAGGCACTTTCAACCGCATCCTCAAAAATACCGAATGACGCGGGATTGACCAGTATTTTTTCGCCAATGATAAAAGTGGGTACCGTCGTCACATGCCATGTTTCGTTGACCACCCGGCGCTGACCCTCCATATGGCCAACAATGGCGCTATTGCGCATGCATTTTTCAGCTTGCTCGCGCGACACGTCAAAGTCTTTCATCATCGGCCAGATGTATTCGGGCGCTTTGAGATAGTCCGCCCCTTTCATGTAGAACGCCTGCCGAACGTCTCGCTTGGCCACTCTGAGCAGCAATTCCCAGTGCTTTTCTGCTGCGACACAGCGAAAGCCTGCAAAGGCTTGCATGTCGTGCCACGTCAGCGGCTGTTCAATGATCGTGAGCTTCATGCGGCCGCTGTCCACGTACTTTTTCATGATGTCGGGCAGCATCGTCTTCACAAGAAAAGAGGTGTCGCCTGTGAGGCCGAAAATAAAAACGGCATTGATCGGGGCATCGGCCTTACCCAACGTAATCAGGCGGTCATTGAACGGGATCTCATCCTCATTGAACGTGGCCATCAAACTGCTGACACGCTGGGTGCTCTCGTCATCCGCGTATGACCAGGACGCGCAGCAACACGCCATAAGCGCCAATCCAAAGCGCAGACAATGACTTATATTGGTTTTAAATGTCACATTGACTCCTTTTGGGGTACGTTAATAGATATTGACTATAGAACATTTCTATTGGCTCAAATTCTTGTCTTTCTGGGGATTTCTGGTGGGTAAATTGATGCGGCAGTTCATGGTGGGGTGTTGTCTGTTTTGCAGCTTGAGCGTTCTGGCGCAAGAGGATCGATGGGATGATCTGATGGAGCGCGCCACATCGGCCTGGCGTGTCGCCGACTTTGCCAGCGCGCGCAAACTGGTTGCCGAAGCGGTTTACCAGGGCCGGTATGACAATGCAGACCGGCATGTGAGCAGCTTGGTCCTGCAGGCGCGTATCGAGCAAGATGCAGGTGATTTGATCAAGGCCGAGGAGGCCTTGCGCAAAGCGATTGAAACCATCGACCGCATCCCCGGCCCGCTGCAGGAAGACAAGGCCGTCTTGCACAACAATCTCGGCGTGCTGCTGGATCTCGCCAGCGATCTGGCTGGCGCAGAGCAACATTACCGTGCCGCTCTGGCTCTGCACAAGGCGTTGCCAGCGTTGCGAATCGAAGACCGTTTTTCCCTGCGGGTGAACTTTGCCGGCCTGTTGGAGCGCCGTGGCGATATCCGAAATGCGCGCGCACTGTATGCCGAGGCGGAAACCTTGCTGCCTCATTTGCCGCCCAGTGCGGCGACCACGCTGAACAACAATCTGGCGGCGCTGCTGCAGCGGCAAGGTGATAGTGCGGCCGCCTTGGCACGACTCACCCAGGCGCTGGCCGATCTGCCCAGCGCGACCAGCGCACCGCTGATACGCGCCTCCGTCTTGCACAACCTGGGCACGTCCGAACTGGAAACGGGCGCCTTGGTACTCGCCCATGCGCATTTGCGTGAGGCGGAGCTGATCCGGCGCACACGCCTGGGCGACCAGCATCCAGACACCGCGCGCACCCTCGCCAGTCTGGCTTTGCTGTTGGAGCGTCAACACCGGTATGACGCCGGTCTGGCCGTGGCACGCGAAGCCAGCCACAGCATCATGGCAACGCTGGCCGGTAATGCCGGCACACGGGCCGCCGCCGCACCCGTTCAAGAAAGACGGGAGTGGCGGGACAGTTTTTCAACCCATTTGCGCCTGCTTTCACGCGCCGAGCCAGATGCCTCACGCCAGGCCGGCGAGGCACTTTCCTTGATGCAATCCATCAAGCATGGCGAACTGGCACGCGTTTTTGCCAGCGCGTCGATTGGCAGCGAGGGCGAAATTGGGCAGCGCACCCGGGCGATTCGTCAACAGATGGGGCGGTTTCAGGCCAAAGACCAGGAGTTGACCCAAACCCTTCAGTCTGAACCCGCCGATAACGGGCGAGAGAAGCGCTTGCGTCAAGAACTGGCGACCGAACGTGAAGCGCTGGCGAACCTGCAACAGGAACTCTCCCGCTTGTTCCCCCGCTACCACGAACTGGTTGCCGGTTCGGTCACCCCTTTGGTCGCCGTTCAGGCCTCGTTGGCGGCAGATGAGGCGGTCCTGGTCTATTTGGTCAGTTCAAACGACACTTTTTTTGTGGCACTGACCCGTTCCACGGCGCGATTTTTCAAGTCCGCGCTGGGCCAGGCTGACTTGGGCAAGCTGGTCATGCGCATCCGTCAAACCGTGGATCCCGAAAAAGCGGATGCCACAGGTGCATTTGCCTTTGACGAAGCCCATCGCATCTACCGTGAACTCATTGCCCCGGCCACAGCGTCACTGGCCGACAAGGCGGTATGGTTTGTCATTCCTGATGGCCCCCTGGAAAGCCTTCCCTTTTCGTTGTTACTCGAATCCAGCGTGACGCCTGAGGCGCGCAAGGATTACGCGAAAGCGCCCTGGGTTTTGCGCACGCATGCGCTTGTCACGCTGCCTTCACTGGGCGCGCTGACCCTGGCACGCAGCGCGACCGCGCCGGCCCCGGCGCCCGACCTCTTGATT
>JAZKHK010000040.1:33569-52917 GCA_040385425.1 Pseudomonadota bacterium
GCGGTCCCTGTGGAGCGAATCAGCCAGTGGGGGCGTCCGTCTTGCGAATCCCGACATCATTCGGGCCTTGTCACCGTTGCCGGAATCTGCTGACGAAGCCCGCGCCATTGCGCTTACGCTGGGCGGTGGTGAGCTGTTGCTGGGCGAGCAGGCAAGTGAAAGTGAATTAAAGCGCCGTGATTTGTCCCGCTATCAAAACATTCTTTTTGCCACACACGGGGCGATGGCCAGTGACTTCGTCGAACTGGGTGAGCCGGGGCTTATCTTGACGCCCCCCGCCAAGGCCAGCGAACTCAATGACGGTCTGCTCACGGCCAGCGAAATTGCGCAACTCAAACTCAATGCCGATTTGGTGGTGCTCTCGGCGTGCAACACGGCCGCTGCCGACGGCACGCCCGGCGCGGAAGGACTCTCCGGCTTGACGAAATCCTTTTTCCATGCCGGTGCGCGCAACTTGCTGGTATCGCACTGGTCGGTGGTTTCCGAGTCCACGGTCAAACTCACCACCGGCCTGTTTGAACAGCTGAAGCGTCAACCGCAGCTGGGCAAAAGCCGCGCACTGCAAGCTTCCATGCGGGCGCTGCTCGACAGTGGTCCTGCTTTCAGCCATCCCATGTATTGGGCTCCGTTTGTTCTTGTCGGGGATGGCCGGTAAGCCTGTAACCTAGCGCCATGAGCAAACTCAAACAACTCGAGTCTTTTGTCTCCGTGGCCACCCGGGGCAGTCTGACGGCCGCGGCGATTGCAGAAGGCGTGGCCCCGGCCATCATGGGGCGGCGGCTGGATGCGTTGGAAGCGCGCCTGGGCGTGAAGCTGCTGGTGCGCACCACCCGGCGCATCACGCTCACTCATGAGGGCAGCGCGTTTCTGGAAGACTGCCAGCGCTTGTTGGCCGACCTGGCCAACGCCGAAGCCAGCGTGAGTGCCGGCGGGCTGAAAGCCAGCGGCCACTTGCGCATCACTGCCCCGGCGGGTTTTGGGCGACGCCATGTGGCGCCGCTGGTGCCGCGTTTTCGGGAGCTGCACGCCGAAGTGACGATCTCGCTGAACCTGAGCGACCGTGTGGTCGATCTGGCCGGCGAAGGCTTTGACTGTGCGGTGCGGGTCGGCGACATGCCGGACTCATCCCTGGTTAGCGTGCGCCTGGCCGACAACCGGCGCTTGTGCGTCGCCACGCCCACTTATTTGCGCCAACACGGCACGCCGACGCACCCCAATGAACTGTCCAGATTCGATTGCCTGACCCTGTCCAGCGATGCCTCGCAAACCCGGGGCTGGGCCTTCAAGGTGCCGCAGGGCGACAGCAGCGAGCTGATTTACCTCAAACCCGGCGGCCCCTTGAGCTGCTCGGACGGTCAGGTGCTACACGACTGGTGCCTGAGCGGCTACGGCATCGCCTGGCGCAGCACCTGGGAAGTCGAAGCCGAAATCGCCGCCGGCCAACTGGTGGCGCTGCTGGATGACTTTGCGGCACCGGCCAACGGCATTTACGCTGTCTTTCCGCAAGCCAAGCTCTTGCCCTTGCGCGTGCGCTTGTGGATCGATTTTCTGAAACACCACTATGCCCAGCCCGGGTTCTGGAAGGCCGCATGAAGCCGGTGATTGTGTGCGCGGATGACTTCGCGGTGAACGAGAGTGCCTCGCGCGGCATCGCCCAACTGGCTGCGCTGGGACGCCTCAGCGCCACCAGTGCCATGGTGCTGTCACCGCGCTGGGCGCAGGATGTGGCGCTGCTGCACGACTTGCGCGGCCACATGGACGTCGGTTTACACCTGGACTGGACCAGTGACTTTGCCATCGCTGCCGGGCACGGTTTGTCGTTGAATGCCGCCATGCTGAAAGCGCTGCTGGGCGGTTTTGCCCCAACAGCGGCGCGCACGGTGATTGAGCGCCAGCTCGACGCTTTTGAAGCGCACTGGCAAGCGCCGCCCGACTACGTGGACGGCCACCAGCATGTGCAGCAGTTTGCCGGCATCCGCGAGGCCTTGGTCGCGGCACTGGCCAGCCGCTACGGCGGGCAAAGCCGCCAACCTTACCTACGCATCTCGCGCCCGCCCGCCGGTGCCGCCGACCTGAAGAGCCGGGTGATCGCGGCGATGGGCGCTTCTGCTCTTGAAAAGATAGCTATTCATGAAGGGATGACGGGGGCTAGAGCCTTATTAGGCATCTATAACTTGAAAAAAACCAGTTATGACAGCCTGATGGACGGCTGGCTGAAAGCCGCCCCGGCGGGCAGCATCATCATGTGCCACCCGGCACTCGCCGCGGAGCCGGGCGACGTCATCGGCCCGGCCCGCGCGCAAGAGTTTGCCTATTTAAGCAGCGCCGATTTTCCCGCCGCGCTGGCCCGCGCCGGGGTCGAGATGGTGCGGGGTGCTTCGGTGTTGGGGCCGGCCGGCCCTTAAACGGGGTGGAACGGGTGCGGCGCGTGGGCGTGCACATCCCCCGGTCGGTATTGCTGAAGGGCGCTGGGGCCGCCCATCTCAGTCGTCATCCAGCCTGCCAATGATGCTATGAATAAAGTAGCTGCAGGTATAGTGAATACGGGGGCTTCGAGCTTGTTTGATATATCTCTATCCGGGCGCGTCACCCGCCCCGCTAAAATTCGCCGGTGACTACCTCCCTGACTGAACGACAAAAATCCTGGCTGACCCTGGCCGCGCTTTGGCTGGCGCTGCTGATGATGGCCGCCCTGCGGCCGCTGGCCGTGCCCGACGAAGGCCGCTACGGTGAAATCGGCCGCTGGATGCTGCAAAGCGGCGACTGGCTCACGCCACGCCTCAACGGCATTCCCTTCTTCCACAAACCGCCCTTTTTGTATTGGCTGGAGGCGATGTCGCTGGCCACCTTCGGCATCAACGAACTGGCGCTGCGTCTGGTGCCCGCGCTACACGTCGGCCTGATGCTGGTTGCGCTGTACCTGTCGGCGCGCACCATCAGCACCGAACAAATCGCGCGCCGCGCCGCCCTCATGCTGGGCACCAGCCTGACCTTTCTGATCGGCGGCCAGTACATCAACCACGACATGGCGGTGGCCTCGTGGATTGGCGTGGCGATCTGGTGTTTTGCCTTTGCTTTCATGGCCGGGGACAAGCCCAACGCGACACTGGCCCGCCTCGGCTTTGTGGCCTGCGCGTTCGGCATGCTCAGCAAGGGGCTGATCGGCATTGCGCTGCCGGGGCTGGTGATTTTTATCTGGCTGCTCTGGACGCGCCAGTTCAAAAAAGTGCTGTACCTGCCGTGGCTTAGCGGCCTGGCCCTGTTTGCGGTGATTGCGCTGCCGTGGTTCGTCATCGCCCAGCAAAAGTACCCCCAGTTGTTTGATTACATGTTCATCAACCAGCATTTCAAGCGCTACACCACCACGATTTACAACAACCCCCAGCCCTGGTGGTTTTACCTGCTGGCCGTGACGGTGTTGCTGTTCCCCTGGGTGTTTTTTGCTTTCAATCTGGTGCGCAGACAAGTTCGCCAGCTGCTGGGTGTGGTGCCTCCCACCGCGCCGCTGATGGCCAAAGAGTGGTGGAGTCTGGGCTGGATCTGGGTCGTGGCCATCCTGGTGTTCTTCTCGCTGCCCAACTCCAAGTTGATCGGCTATGCCTTGCCGGTGATGCCCGCCCTGGCGCTGCTGGCGGCGCTCGGCTGGGAGCGAGCCATGGCACACCGCCCCCGCGCAGGCCAGATTTTTGCGGGCCTGTGCCTGTTCAATATCGCGCTCACGCTCATCCTGGTGGCCAAGCTGGGCGACCTGACCCGCAATGCACGCGCCCAGGATATTGCCCAGGTGCTGGCCTGTGCGGCCCAGCCCACCGACACCGTGTATGTGTCGGGAACGTTTCCCTACGACCTGCCGTTTTATGCGCAAACCAGCAAACCCATGGTGGTGCTGGAGGACTGGCCTACGGTGCGCGAACAGGCGGGCGACGGCTGGATGCGGGAGCTGTTTGAAGGCGCCGATTTTGACCCCCAGGCGGCCCTGGTACTCCAGGCGCCCGAGGTGTTGGCGCAGGTGGGGACGGTGCCGGGTAACTGGTTCGCTGTCCTCACTCCGAAAAAGATGGAGGGCCTGCCCGGTTGGACGCTTTTTTACCAGGGCGCTGGCTGGAGTTTGTACCGGTCAGGCGGCGAATCAGCGGCGAAAAGCCCAAAACCGGCTGAGCACAAAGGTTTGCCCGGCTGCAAAGACCACGCCCACAAATAACGCCAGTAGCGCAGGCAATTCCAGCACGCGCAGCAACAGCGAAAAGACAATTTCATTGCTGGCAAAGCCCGCCAGCGCGGTCACCGCAAACCGGCGCAGGCTGGTGCTGACGCTGGTGGCCGCATCCTTGAAGCTCAACAGCCGGTGACCGGCAAAACTCACAAAGAACGCCACACAGAAGCCCAGCGCATTGGCCAATTCGGGCCACATCTGATGCTGCGTTACGGCGAAGACCGCCAAATGTGTCAGCGCAGCGGTGCCGCCAACGACCAGAAACCAGAAAGTGGATGCGCTCAAAGGGCTGCGCTCAGAGCAGGGACGAGGACTGTTCAGCCAAGGGCAGCCCGGCTTGCGCGGTGCTTGCCGGCAACGCCAGCCCCAGCCCTTCGCGCTGGCTGATGAGGTAAGGCGGGCGCTGCTTGACCTCTTCATAAATGCGGCCCACATACTCGGCCAGTACGCCGATGGACAGGAGCTGGATGCCGCTGAAAAACATCATCCCAACCACGATGGTGGCGTAGCCGGGCACGGCGATGCCGAGGACAAAATATTCCCCCACCACCCAGCCGCCATAGCCCAACGCCAGTGCCGACAGCACCAGCCCGACCAGCGTCAGGGCGCGCAAGGGCGCAATCGAAAACGCCAGAATGCCGGTGAGCGCCAGCGACAGGGAGCCGCGCAGTCCAAAATTGCTCTTGCCATCGGCCCGCGGCAGGGGTTCGTAGTCGATGGCGGTGCTGTTGAACCCGACCCAGGCGTACAAGCCCTTCATGAAGCGGTTGCGCTCGGGCAGGCTTTTGAGCGCGTCCACCACCTTGCGGTCCATGAGGCGGAAGTCCCCGGCGTTGGCTGGAATCTTGACCCGGTTGCCGAAGTTGACCAGTTTGTAAAAGAGCCCGGTCAGGCTGACCTGCAGCCCGGACTGGTCGTCGCGGGTTTTGCGCACGGCGTACACCACATCCGAGCCTTGCTTCCATTTTTGTAGCATCTCAGGCAACAGGGACGAGGGGTGCTGGCCATCGGCATCCATCAGGATCACCACGTCGCCGCGTGTGGCATCCAGGCCAGCCGTGAGAGCGGGTTCCTTGCCAAAGTTGCGCGAGAGCTTGAGGTACACCACCTCCGGGTGGGCGGCGCACAGCGCCTGCATGACGGCGGTGGTGTCGTCCCGGCTGCCGTCATCGATCACGAGCAACTCGATGCGCTCACTCAAACGAGCGAGGGTTGCCAAAATTTGGGGCACCACCGTGCCCAGATTCCGCGCTTCATTGAAGGCAGGAATCACGCAGGAGATGGAGGGAGACGGGGTAGTACGAGGCATCATGGTCCCGCATCATGCCAAAAGAAAACCCCACTCAGCCTTGCTGGTGGGGTTTTTTTGCGGAAGTGACGGGCTTAAGCGCTCAGGCAGCTTTTCATGAAGGCTTTGCGTTCATCGCCTTTTTTGCCGGTGGCGTCTTTGTTGCAAGATTTCATTTTTTCTTGCTGGGCCGTTTTCTTGTCACTGACGGCTGCGGCAGGCTTGGCGCTCAGGCAGTTTTTCATGAAAGCTTTGCGTTCATCCCCTTTTTTGCCAGTAGCTTCTGTGTTGCAGGTGCCCATTTTGGTTTGCTGTGCCGTGGGTGCTTTGGCATCCGCTGCCGGGACGGCTGGCGTCGCTGGCGTTGCCGGGGTCGCTGCGGTTGCTGGGGTCGCCTTGGCGGCATCAGCGGCGTAGGCCGAGCTCAGCGAGAGAGAGATGCCCATGGCGAGGAGAGTCAAAAGTTTCTTCATCATGCGTCCTTTAAAAGAGGTCAAGAGGGGGAATCCGGCTTGGATTCCAGCACATAACGCCTGAATGAACAAGCCTGATGACATAGTCTGTCAACAATGATGTTGTCGAGTCAAGCAGATTCCCTGTTGCCCCCCCGTAAAATCAAGCCATGTTGTCTGTAAAAATTGAATTACTCGAAGCCCTGGCGCAAGCCCTGGAAAAATTGTCGCCCGGCGCCGCTGCCAAAGCCGCCTTTGAGTCGCCCAAGGTGGCTGCCCATGGCGACTTCGCCACCACCGCCGCCATGCAATTGGCCAAGCCGCTCAAGCTCAACCCTCGCCAATTGGCGGAAAACCTGCGCGCCGAGTTGCTGGCGGCAGCGCCTTATCAACGTTGGGTGGATGCCGTTGACATTGCCGGTCCCGGTTTTATCAACATCAAGCTCAAGCCCGAGGCCAAGCAGCAGATCGTGCGCGAGGTGCTGACGCAAACCACCGCCTTTGGCAGTCAGCCGTCAGCCAATCGGAAAATGCTGGTCGAATTTGTTTCGGCCAACCCGACCGGCCCGCTGCACGTCGGCCATGGCCGCCAGGCCGCTTTGGGCGATGCCATCTGCAATCTGTACCAGACCCAGGGCTGGGAGGTGTACCGCGAGTTCTATTACAACGACGCAGGCGTGCAGATTGGCACCCTGGCCAGCAGCACCCATCTGCGCGCCCAAGGCTTCAAGCCCGGTGATGCCGAGTGGCCGAGTGGCGAAAATGCCGCTGCCTACAACGGCGACTACATTGCCGACATCGCCGCCGACTTTCTGGCCGGCAAAACCGTCAAGTCCGACGACCGCGAATTCACCGCTTCGGGCCGGCTTGACGACCTGGACGGCATGCGCGAGTTTGCCGTGGCCTATTTGCGCCATGAACAGGACCTGGATTTGCAGGCTTTTGCCGTCAAGTTCGACAACTATTACCTCGAATCCAGCCTGTACACCAGTGGCAAGGTTGATGCGGCGGTGAAAAAGCTGCAGGAAGCCGGCAAAACCTACGAGCAGGACGGCGCCCTGTGGCTCAAGTCCACTGACTACGGCGACGACAAAGACCGCGTCATGCGCAAGGGCGACGGCACCTACACCTACTTTGTGCCCGATGTGGCCTACCACATCACCAAGTGGGAGCGCGGCTTCGAGAAGGTCATCAACATCCAGGGCACCGACCACCACGGCACCATTACCCGCGTGCGCGCCGGCCTGCAGGCGGCCAACGTCGGCATCCCGCAAGGCTATCCCGACTACGTGCTGCACACCATGGTGCGCGTGGTCAAGGGCGGTGAAGAGGTCAAGATTTCCAAGCGCGCCGGCAGCTATGTGACATTGCGCGACCTGATCGAGTGGACCAGCAAGGACGCCGTGCGCTTCTTCCTGCTCAGCCGCAAGCCCGACACCGAATACACCTTTGACGTCGATCTGGCCGTGGCCAAGAACAACGACAACCCGGTCTATTACGTGCAGTACGCCCATGCCCGCATCTGCTCGGTGTTGGCGGCCTGGCGTGACAAGGACGGCGGCGAGGTGGCTTCTTTGAGCCAGACCGATCTTTCCCCGCTGGTCAGCCCGCAGGCCCAGGCGCTGATGTTGTTGCTGGCCAAATACCCCGACATGCTGACCGCTGCGGCTGTTGATTTTGCGCCGCACGACGTCACTTTCTACCTGCGTGAACTGGCCGCCTGCTACCACAGCTATTACGATGCCGAGCGCATTCTGGTGGACGATGTCGCCGTCAAGCAGGCGCGTCTGGCGCTGGTCGCGGCGACGGCGCAGGTGTTGCACAATGGTCTGGCTGTGCTGGGTGTGAGTGCCCCGCAAAAAATGTAATTAAGCTTGAAGGACTAACAGGATGCGCATGAAACAGGAACGCGGTGGCACTATTTTGGGCTTCATCATTGGCGTCGTGGTGGGCCTCGGAGCGGCGCTGGCCGTGGCCGTGTATGTCACCAAAGTCCCGATCCCGTTTGTCAACAAGGGGCAAAGCCGCAGCGCGGACCAGGACGCGGCAGAAACCAAAAAGAACGATGGCTGGGATCCCAATACCCCCTTGTATGGCAAAAACCCGGCCAAACCTGGCGCCCGGGCGGATTCTGCCCCCGAAGCGGGTCCGGCACCTGAGTCGGTGCCGGCGAAACCGGCGCCTGCCGCGAAACCCGTGCCTGATGTGACAGCTACCCCGGCTTCGGCACCAAAAGCGGCGGCCAAACCGGCGGTGTCGGCTGACCCCTTGGGTGATCTGGCCAAGGCCCGAGCTGCTGCGACAACGGTCGATCCTTTTGCGTATTTCGTGCAGGTCGGGGCTTTCCGCACGGCCGAAGACGCTGAAAGCCAGCGCGCCAAGTTGTCCCTCAGCGGCGTGGAATCCAAAATCAGCGAGCGTGAGCAAGCTGGCCGGACGGTGTTCCGGGTGCGCATCGGACCTTTTGACAAAAAAGAAGAGGCCGACAGAACCAAGGAAAAACTGGATGCAACCGGTCTGGAAACTGCCCTCGTCCGGGTGCAGCGCTAGCGCGTGGCCGGATGCGGCCCAAGAACTTTTTGAGCTGGACCGGGTCCGACTGATTTAACTGGAGTATTTGAAGATGAAACGTCGCGATTTTTCTTTGGCTTGCGGTGCTATTGCTGGCGCTGCCTTGATTCAGTCCCCCGCGCAGGCACAGGGCAAACAGCCTGAAGCCGGCAAGGACTATTTGGTGCTGGACAAACAAGCGCCAGTAGAGGCGCCCGCTGGCAAGGTCGAAGTGGTTGAGTTCTTCTGGTACAGCTGCTCCCACTGCAACGCCTTTGAGCCGGCTTTCGATGCCTGGCGCAAGCGTGCGCCCAAAGAAATTGCGGTACGTCGGGTACCGGTCGCGTTCCAGGACAGTTTCGTTCCGCAGCAACGTCTTTTCTATGCCCTGGAAGCCATGGGGCTGGTGGATAAATTGCATGCCAAAGTGTTTGCGGCCATTCACGCGGAGAAACAAAATCTCGCCAAGGCCGATGCCATTGCCGAGTGGGTGGGCAAACAAGGCGTGGACAAAGCCAAATTCCTCGAACATTTCAACTCGTTCGCGGTTTCGACCAAGGCGACCCGCGCGACCCAACTGCAAAATGCCTACATGATCGATGGCGTTCCTTCACTGGGTGTGGCGGGTCGTTATTTGACCGGCGGCATGGCCGGCTCGATGGACCGCGCGTTGCAGGTGGTTGAATTCCTGGCTGCTCAGGCTCGCAGCGGTAAATGAAATCAGTCCTTCGCCCTTTGGCATTGATCGCGGCCCTGGCCTGCTCCGGGCTGGTTTGGGCTGAAAAAGCCGACCGCGACAAACCCATGAACGTCGAGTCCGACACCCTGCGTTTTGACGATTTGAAGCAAACCAGCGTGTTCACCGGGCGGGTGGTGCTGACCAAAGGCACCATCCTCATTCGCGGTGCGCGGATTGACGTGCGCCAGGACCCCGACGGTTACCAGTTCGGCGTGGTCACGGCCGAGCCGGGCAAGCTCGCGTTTTTCCGGCAAAAACGGGAAGCGGTCGATGAATACATTGAAGGCGAAGGCGAATTGATCGAGTACGACAGCCGGGCCGATACCGTGAAGTTCATCACCCAGGCCCAGTTGCGCCGTTACCGCGGTGCCAACTTGAATGACGAATTCACCGGCGCCTTGATTGTTTACAACAGCACCACCGACGTATTCACCATCGATGGCAACGCCCAGGCCAAAGGCACGCCAGCCGGGCGGGTGCGGGCCATGTTGACGCCGGCGCCGGACGCGTCGAAACCAGTCACCGCCGCCAAGCCGCCTTTGCCGACCCCTGTGTTGCGGGCCACCCCGGCGTTGGGCGGAGGACAAAAGTGACGCAAGACGCCCCAGTGACCGACGCACCTTCACGCATCGATGCCAGCAGCGACGAGAGTCGGCTGGAGGTCAGCCACCTGCAAAAGTTTTACGGCAGCCGCAAAGCCGTCAAAGACGTCTCCCTGACGGTGCGCAAGGGCGAAGTGGTGGGTTTGCTGGGTCCCAACGGCGCGGGCAAAACCACTTCTTTCTACATGATCGTGGGCCTGGTGCAAGCCAGTGCCGGCGACATCACCATCGACGGCAAGTCGGTGGCCCACATGCCCATCCACAAGCGGGCACGGCTGGGTCTGAGTTATTTGCCGCAGGAAGCCTCCATTTTTCGCAAGCTCAATGTCGAAGACAACGTGCGCGCGGTGCTGGAGCTGCAGCTCGATGAGATCGGCAAGCCGCTGTCCAAACCCGAGATCGAAAAACGGCTGACCGCTTTGCTGCAAGACCTGCGGGTGGAGCATCTGCGGGAGTCCGCGGCATTGGCCCTGTCCGGCGGTGAACGCCGCCGGGTCGAGATTGCGCGTGCGCTGGCGACCCAGCCGCGCTTCATTCTGCTTGACGAGCCCTTTGCCGGCATCGACCCGATTGCCGTGATCGAGATCCAGCGCATCATCAACTTCCTGAAAAACCGGGGCATTGGCGTGCTGATCACCGACCACAACGTGCGCGAAACGCTGGGTATTTGCGACCACGCCTACATCATCAGCGATGGCAGCGTGCTGGCACAAGGCACGCCAGCCGAAATCGTCAATGACGCCGAGGTGCGTCGGGTGTATCTTGGTGAACATTTCAGAATGTAATCATGTGCATCCCCATGCTCTCCACCGCAGCCATTTTGAAGGCCTGATTTGAAACAAGGCCTGTCCCTTCGGGTTTCCCAACATCTGGCGCTCACGCCCCAGTTGCAGCAGTCGATCCGGCTGTTGCAGCTCTCCACGCTTGAGCTCAGCCAGGAGGTGGACCAGATGCTGGACGAGAACCCGTTTCTGGAAGCCAATGCCGACGAGCCGGTGCGCGAGGAGTTTGGTCTGGCGCAAGCCGACACGCCCGTGCGCAATGAAGATCTGGCGGCCGAATCTGCTACCAATTCAATAGCTGACTACGCAACAGAGACGCGGGCTACAGCCGAAAACGATGCCGAAGTCACGCCTTTGTCGGCGGATGACGGTCAAAGCTGGGAGGGCGACGGCAGCGCGTCCCTGTCGCCCGACGACAGCGAATGGGGCGGCGACGCCAAACCCAGCACCAACAACCTGAACGGCAATGAAGACGCCGACGTGACCGAGATGGCGCGCAGCCAGGAGTCGCTGCAAAACCATCTGCACCGGCAGACGCTGGCCTTGCGTTTGAGCGACGAAGACCGCGCCGCGCTGCGCTTCCTGATCGAGTCGCTCAACGACGACGGTTATCTGGAAGACCCTTTGAGCGCGCTGGCCGAGGGGCTGGCCGGCAGCGACGATGTCGAGCAGATCGAACAACTGGTGCACCATTTCACCGTCGCCCTGCACCTGCTGCAAAGCCTGGAGCCCGCCGGCGTCGGCGCGCGCCATCTGGCCGAGTGCCTGACCCTGCAACTGCAGGCCCTGCTGCACAAGGCGGGATCGGACCCGGTGCACCAGGAAACGACCGTGATCCTGCAGGTCGCCCTGCGCATTTGCGCCCAGCCCATGGACCTGCTAGCCCGGCGCGACATCAAGCGCCTGGTGCAACTGACCGGGGCCAGCGACGCGCAAGTGCGCGAAGCGATCGCCCTCATCGGCCATCTGGAGCCCAAGCCGGGCCGCCGTTTCTGCGATGTTGAACGCAATATCGTGGTGCCCGATGTGCTGGTGGTCAAAGTCGGCAAAGGCGCCGCAGCCAAGTTCCAGGTGCGGCTCAATACCGATGTCATGCCGCGCCTGCGGGTGCACGATATTTATGCCAACGCCCTCAAGCAGCACAAGGTCGGCGGCAGCGAGTCATCCAACTACGCCGCGCTGCAGCAGCGCCTGCAGGAAGCGCGCTGGTTCATCAAGAACATCCAGCAGCGCTTTGACACCATTTTGCGGGTCAGCAATGCCATCGTCGAGCGGCAAAAAAACTTCTTCACCCATGGCGAGCTGGCCATGCGCCCGCTGGTGCTGCGCGAAATCGCCGATGAGCTGGGCCTGCACGAGTCCACCATCAGCCGCGTGACCACCGCCAAATACATGGCGACGCCGTTTGGCACTTTCGAGCTTAAGTATTTCTTTGGCTCTGGCCTGGGCACCGACTCGGGCGGCAATGCCTCCAGCACGGCGGTGCGGGCTTTGATCAAGCAATTCATCAGCGCCGAGAGTGTGAACAAACCGCTCAGCGACAACCAGTTGTCCGAAATGCTCAAGGAGCAAGGCATCGAATGCGCCCGCCGCACGGTGGCCAAATACCGCGAAGGGCTGCGAATTGCCCCCGCATCCTTGAGAAAAGCGCTGTAATACGCGTTAGATACCGCTTGCCAGCGTCATTGCGTGGCAGGTTCATGACCCCATCGAGAGTAATCCTGTGAACCAACTCCAGCTTTTTTTACCCTGCGCCGCCGGCGTGGAAGACTATCTTGCCCCTGAGGTGCTGCGCATCACCGGCTTGCCGCCGGGCTGCGTGACCAAGCAGCGCGGCGGCGTGGCCGTGCGCACATCCTTGGCGCATGCGATGCTGCTCAACCTCTACAGCCGCCTGGCGCAACGCGTGCTGGTGCTGCTGTCGTTCACCGAGTACCGCGGCGAGCAGGACCTGTACCGCGCCGCCAGTGAAGTGGCGTGGGAGCGCTGGTTCACGCCCAAGGAAAGCATCAAGGTCGAGATTACGGCCCAGCACAGCCCGCTCACCAGCCTGAACTTTGCCGCCCTCAAGATCAAGGATGCGGTGTGCGACCGTTTTCGCGCCACCGCAGGCGGCGTGCGCCCGGACGTGAATACGCAATGGCCCGATGTGCGCATCTACACCCACCTGACCACCGACAGTTGCTCGATTTACATCGACACCTCGGGCGAGCCGCTGTTCAAGCGCGGCTGGCGCGAAGACAAGGGCGATGCGCCCCTGAAGGAAACCCTGGCCGCCGCCATGCTGGCCGCCAGCGGCTGGATGGAAGGCGAAGACGATTTGCTGCCGCTGTACGACCCCTGCTGCGGCAGCGGCACGATTGCGATTGAAGCCGCGCAAATGGCCTGCAACATCGCCGCCGGCAGCCGCCGCCGCTTTGCCTTCGAGAAGTATTTGCCGTTCCGCCGGGCCGAGTGGGAGAGCATGAAAAAAGAAGCGGCCGAGGCCGAAGTCGTGCGCGCGCCCGACCAGCACCCCATTATTTTCGGCAGCGATGTGTCGCACCGCATGGTCGATTTCGCCCAGCGCAACGCGCAGCGTGCGGGCGTGGCCGATGTGATTGAGTTCCGCGGCGGCGACGCCTTGCAGCGCATGCCGCCGGTCGAGGGCGGCGGCGTGATGCTGCTCAATCCGCCCTATGGCGAGCGCATTGACGTGGGCGGCGTGGCGAAAGGCTTGCACAGCGACGCGGGCTATGAATCAGACGTTCAGGAAGGCCGCTATGGCGCGCGCGAGCTGGCGCAAACGGAAGAGGGCGTTGATTTTTTCAACCAACTGGCCACGCACTGGAAGAAAAACTACTCGGGCTGGACCGCCTGGGTGCTCACGCCCGACCTTAAGCTGCCCAGCAAGATGCGCCTGAAGGAATCACGCCGCGTGCCGATGTGGAACGGCCCGATCGAATGCCGCATGTTCCGCTTTGACATGGTGAAGGGCTCGGCGCGAGTCAAATGATCGTCCTCGACACCAACATCATCCTCGACACGTTTCTCTTCAACGACCCGGCCACCGTCCCGCTCAAGGCGGCGCTGGCCGCCAAAGAAATCCGGTGGATCGCCACGCCGCCCATGCGCGAGGAGCTGGCGCGGGTGTTGGACTACCCGAAGATCGCGGTGCGCCTGGCGTTCTACCAACTCAGCGCCGCCGCCGTGCTGGCGCAGTTTGATGAGCTGGTGCACACCATGGACGTGGCCCCCAAAGCCAGCGTCACCTGCACCGACCCGGATGACCAGAAATTCATCGATTTGGCCGTCGCCCACGCCGCCACGCTGCTGAGCAAGGATAATGCCGTGCTTTGCATGTCAAAACGGCTCCTAGCCCTTGATGTACGGGCGCGAGTAGCTATTTAAACCATAGCGAAATGGTTGTGAGATTGGGTGACTGATTGGCAGCGGGAGCCGACATTCAACTCGTCAGTCCAGTGAGCGCATCAAGCGGGCTTTTGGCGCCACCTGCAGCAACTTTCAATACGTAGGTGTAGATCATGGTCGTGCTGACATCACCGTGCCCCAAAAACTCTTGCACCGTTCGAATATCAGTGCCTGATTGCAGCATGTGCGTTGCAAACGAATGGCGAAGTGTGTGCGCAGAAACATGTTTGGCAATAGCCGCCTGTTCAACGGCCATCTTCAACTTTCGCCCCAATCGCTCCTCAAATAAATGATGGCGCCGTTCCACACCACTGCGCGGGTCGATGGAGAGTGTCTTGGACGGAAAGACCCAATGCCATGCCCACGACTGACCCGCTCTCGGATACTTGGCATCCAACGCATGGGGCATGAAAACGCCCGCATGACCCGAAGCTCTGTCAGCAGCCCAAAGGCTGCGGGACTTTGCGAGTTGCGCCTTCAACAATTGCACCAAGGACAGCGGCAACATGACGGTCAAAATCCACATCCTTGACTCGCAGATTCAACCCTTCTGCCAATCGCATGCCAGTGCCATAAAGCAGTCGAGCCAAAGTACCTTCAACGCCTTCCATCAGCCCGAGCACTGACTGCACCTCTGGCACCGTCAGAACGACAGGAACACGTTTGCGCTCTGGTGGTCGGCCAATGGACTGCATCCATGTCAGATCCTGTCCGATGACCTGCTTGTAGAGAAACAGTAAGGCGTTCAGAGCCTGACGGTGGGTGGCAGGAGAGTCCTGCCTCTCATTGGCTAGCATCGTAAGGAAAGACTCAACCTCCGGCTTGCCCATGTCCTTGGGGTGGCGCATGGTGCCGTTGCGAGCGTGCCAACGGATGAAAAATCGAGCCCAATAAAGGTAGGCTTTTTCGGTTTGAAGGCTATAGTGCAGGTAGCGAATGCGCTCACGAAGTTGGTCAAGCAGCCGAACAGAGCGCAAAACGGGAGTGGCGACTTTGTCAGATTCAATATATCTGTACATAAATACAGTATATTGCTGCAAGTCTATGAAAACAAGAGATTTATTGATGCGCAATGAAACACGTTATCTGACTGGCTGTCCTGTTATCCCGCAAATCTGCGGGATACATCAAAGTTAGGTTTCACTATGAAGCGACTTGTCAGCGCGATTGCATCATTGTTCCTGGCCATATCCGTGCATTCACAAGACGTTATTGCACCTGAATACGTGAGCATAGATTGCCCGGCCGGGGACATCTCTCTCCAGCTAAAGCCAGATCACACGTTCGTCTTGGTTCTAAAACATTGGGATGCAAAGGCACAAACACACAGCAAGACCGAGACGCTGGATGGATCATGGTCGTACACAGGAGATATTTTGGTGCTCAAGAGTCGGGGGAACATCAGTTATCGCCGTAGTAAAGCCTCCATGAAGGTCGGTGATAAAGCTGCTGAGATCGATTCGTTTGCGTGGCAAAGCAGCGCTGGCCCAACTTTTGCCGATCGTTACATGCTCGTGGAAAGAGTTGCCGTTGACAGCTTATTCAAAAGCGCTATTCCAATTAGGTGAGTTCGTGAAACCTAACGGATTGGCCCACACGGACAGGCAACGTCAAGTTGCCGCTTCGCGGCGGGTGTTGCTTGCCGGTAGCCTCAGACGTTAATTGCTATGCGCTTGCTTATTCGACTGCTGTTTCTGCCCATCGCCCTGATTGGTTCACTCATCGGGGTTGCACGTGGCCAGCCGTCGTTACCCACCGTCGCCATGGCACTCGCTTCGCATTTTCAGACAAAGGGTCTCGCGGTTGAGCCGCGTGTCGTGCGAGCGCTATCCGGCGAGCCGAAGTCTGCTTTTGAATTGAGGTTCAAAGACCTGCCCCTGCCGGTGTTAATTTCAGAATACTCGACGCCAGTGAAGGCAGAAAACGCATTGGGGAGGATAGGTGATCGTCCTAGCCATGCTTATCCACGAATAAACGGGAATCTCATCATGTCTCTCCCCTTTTGGGATGAGTCGGTTGATCAACTCCCAAAAGTGCTTGACGCGTTTGTATCGTTTAAGCAAGGTAATTAACATGCCAATCGACACGGATCCACAACAACAGAAAGGCGACTTCGCCGCAAGGGCTGTGGTCCGGTCATCTTCACGTTAGGCGTCCCAGCAAATGTCGACTCCACATGCAATGAGGCACCTCCAAACTCTGCTTGAGTCGTTCAGCAATGGGTCGAATCGCTCGCTGCAGGCATCCCGCGAGATAGAAGGGATCATTGCTTCGAGCCTGCCGCCTGACCATCCGCTGCAAGAACTCGCCGAAGACTTTGCCCAATACCGTCCTGGAGGCGGAGAGTATCTCTACTCTGAAGCCGAGTTGTTGCCGAAAGTCGCGGCATTCCTTCGACGCTTCGCCAAAGGAGACTTCGCCCCATGAATTGTCCGAGCGAAAATCCTGTTCACCGAGAACCAATGCTTTGGGCTACGGCGGGTCTATTGAAGAGAGGGGCTCTGTTTTCCGGTCCTTGCCCTCTCTTCTCGCCATGGCCACCCTCGCCAAAGACGGGTACGCCTAACCCTTCCTTCAAGCGGACATGCCTACGGCATGCCGCTTAAGTCAAACGTTGGGGCTCACAAGAATGAAGTCTCTCGCCGTCTTTCTCGCCCTCGTACTTTCTTCGTGGTTGTGCGTAGCTGGTGAGGTGGAGTACCGTACCGGTGGCCAGCACTTCGACAAGGTTTGGCACGCCTTCTATGTCGAAGGAGATCATGAGCCCGAGCTAGATGATCCGCTTATTGCGGCTGGACGCGCTATGACCTTGGCAATCTGTGAGGCAATCGCTCATCCAGATATGAAGCGTCGCCGTTATGCAATCGGTGCGCTCGGCTATATACGTGATAAACGCGCACTTCCAACGCTGGAAAATATCCTCAAGGACAGGACCGAAATTTATTACTTCAGAGGCGACGCACTTCATGCGATTTACCAGATTGATAAAAAACTTGGCTCTCAGTACGCCGTGCAGTTTGCGAATGAGCACGACTTCTTGAAAAGGCTGGCTGTTGCAATTCAAAGAAGAGAACCTTGGCTGACCGAATCCACCAGGGAATAGAGCCCCAACCCGGAGCTCAACCGGACCTCCAACAAGCTGCGCTTGTTGGTTCCCTCCCCGCTGCGCGCTCCTGCAGCCGGTTAGCGCTACGTTAACGACTGCTTCGGAGCCCCGCGAAGTCGGCTATGGGTCTGAAACGGTCCTTTCCCGCGCTGGCCAAAACAGCCTTTGAATGCCAGCAAGGCAGCAGGTTCCGATATGAACGCGATCTCTCAAGAGGCCGAAAACCACCATTGCGCCCGGCAGGGGGGTGATGAACGTGATTCACACACGCCATGACCAGTCTTTCACCCACAATGCCGCAATTTATATGGAAAAATGCCTCCTAGCCCTTGATGTACGTGCGCAAGCAGCTATCTAAATCATAGCGAAAAGCGTTCCGCGTGGGCCAGCGGCCAGTTATGCTGGTAAATCAGTGGCAAACCGACCAAAGAGTCTTTGAGCAAGGCACCTTCGGACAGTTGGGTCAGGATCAACTGGTCCAGCGACTGCACCTTGTGGTCGGCGGTGCGCCGCACGATGTGGTGCGCTGTGATGTCGCGCGGGTGCGAGACGCCCACGGCCTGCACCATTTCCTTGAGCGCATGCAGGGTTTGCTGGTGAAAGTTGAACACGCGCTCGGCCTTGTCCGGCACCACCAGCGAGCGCTGGCGCACGGGGTCTTGTGTGCTGACGCCGGTCGGGCACTGGCCGGAATGGCATTGCTGCGCCTGCAGGCAGCCCAGCGCAAACATGAAACCGCGCGCGCTGTTGCACCAGTCGGCGCCCAGCGCCATCAGGCGCGCGATGTCAAACGCGCTCACCACCTTGCCGGCGCAGCCGATTTTGACCCGGTCGCGCAAGCCTACGCCGCGCAGCGTGTTGTGCACCAGCAGCAGGCCTTCCTGCAGCGGCGCGCCCACATGGTCGGTGAATTCCAGGGGCGCTGCGCCGGTGCCGCCTTCGGCGCCGTCCACCACAATGAAGTCGGGCGTGATACCGGTGACCTGCATCGCCTTGACCATGGCAAACCATTCCCATGGGTGGCCGATGCAGAGCTTGAAGCCGGTCGGCTTGCCGCCTGAGAGTTCGCGCAGCCGGGCGATGAACTGCATCATCTCGATCGGTGTGGCAAAGGCGCTGTGCGCGGCGGGCGAGATGCAGTCCACGCCCGCGGGCACGCCACGGGCGGCGGCAATCTCGGCCGTCACCTTGGGGCCGGGCAACATGCCGCCATGGCCGGGTTTGGCGCCCTGGCTGAGTTTGAGCTCAATCATCTTGACCTGCGGGTCGCAGGCGTTGGCGGCAAATTTGTCGGCGTTGAAGCTGCCATCGTCATTGCGGCAGCCAAAGTAGCCCGAGGCCACTTCCCAGATCAGGTCGCCGCCGTGGACCCGGTGGTGGGCCGAGATCGAGCCCTCGCCCGTGTCGTGCGCAAAGCCGCCGCGCTTGGCGCCGGCGTTGAGCGCCAGGATGGCGTTGGCGCTCAGGGCGCCAAAACTCATGGCCGAGATATTGAAAATGCTGGCCTCGTAGGGCTGCGCACTGTCGGCGCCGATGGTGACGCGGAAGTCGTGCGAGGCCAGTTGCGTGGGTGCCACCGAGTGATTCATCCACTCGTAGCCGGTTTCATACACGGCCAGTTGCGTGCCGAACGGCTGCTTGTCCGATTCGCCCTTGGCGCGCTGGTACACCAGCGAGCGCTGGGCGCGCGAGAACGGAGCGGCTTCGCTGTCGCTCTCGATGAAATACTGGCGAATCTCCGGCCGCACATATTCCAGCAGAAAGCGCAGATGTCCAATGATGGGGTAATTGCGCAGGATGGAGCGCCGGGTCTGGACGAGATCAAAGACCCCCACACCCACCAACCCAGCCAACAGCAACGCCGCCGACGCCCCGACGCCAAAACCCGCCAGGGTGAAGAGGCTCAGCAACAATCCCAGCACACAGAAGGCAAATGCGCTGTAACGCAGGGGGAAAATCAAATTCAGGCGGTTCAGCATGGCGGCTCCTTGGAGCTTGACGATACCAGCATGCCGGGCAGACAGGGCAAAATGGGGGTATCACTCCCCTTCAATGTCAGACCATGAACCAAGACTTGCCCACCACGCCTGCAGCCCCTGCAGATACCGCCGCCCTGCTCGCGTCCGAGCTTCTCAGTGCAGACGAATTCGACGAAATTGACGCCATCCTGGATGAGCTGCGCACCCGTTACGACGAGACGCCCCA
>JAZKHK010000040.1:52927-53802 GCA_040385425.1 Pseudomonadota bacterium
AGTGGGAGTTTTGTGAAGGCTTCATGGCCGCGCTGATCTGTTGCCGCCGCCCGATCCCGTCGTCCGAATACCTGCCGGTCTTGCTGGGCATTGGCGAGGCCGGTGCCGAAGACGAAGGCTCGTTTGCCGACGCCGCCCAGCAACTGCGTTTCATGGAACTGTGGACGCGGCGCTGGGACGAAGTCACGCAGGCGCTGGATGCCAAGATCGACGCCCTGGACGACGAGGCTGCCTACCAGCCCGAAGTGATGGATGTGCGCGGCGCCATCGCGGCCCTGCCCGAAGAAGAGCGCGCCGCCATGGAAGGGGAAGAAATACCTTCCTTCGGCCAGGTGTGGGCGATCGGGTTCATGTTTGCCGTGGAGTCCTGGCCTGAAGAATGGACGGCACCGCGCAACAAGGAAGCCGTCAAGTGGCTTGAAGCGGCGCTTGATGTCCTCGTTGCGCTCACCGAAGACGACAACGAGCCGCCCACCATGTCCGCTTTTGACGATGGCGAAGGCATCCCCACCCTCAGCCTCAAGCGCATGAACAATTTTGCCGATGCCATCTGGGCGGTGTACAACCTGCGCGAGATGTGGAAAAACATCGGCCCGCGTGTGGAAACCGTGCACAAAGTGGCCACGCCAGGTCGCAACGACCCCTGTTCTTGCGGCAGCGGCAAGAAATACAAGAAGTGCTGCGGCGCGTAAGTGACCCATCGGCGTGCCAGGTCGGAAATCCACTGTATTTCTGCTCTTAAGCGCGTTTTCCATGTCCGATAATTGAGGCAAGCTCAGGCGGCCTGTAGGGGAAATTCCTACAAGCCGCCGACGCATATCTGACATGCGGCATAGCCATTCCCCAGCTTAAGTTTCAAACGATCCCGATCAGAA
>JAZKHK010000041.1:0-6972 GCA_040385425.1 Pseudomonadota bacterium
GGCGATCTCGTCCGCCGTCAGATCAGGTGCCACCTTGAGAAAGACCGGCGTCCGGTGGGTCGTGTTACAGGGCGTTCGCCGTGATTTTTTGCTGAAACGCCATCAAATCAGCCACCGATTGGGGTCGGCCCAATAGATACCCCTGTATCAGGGTGCAGCCGAACTGGCGTAAAAACAGAAGCTGCGCATCGGTCTCCACCCCCTCGGCGACGACCTGCAGGTTCATGTGCCGCCCCAGGTCCAGGATGGTGCGCACGATGGCGCCATCGCCTCGGTCCTGCGGCAAGCCGCTGACAAACGAGCGGTCGATTTTCAGGGAGGAAATGGGCAGTTTTTTCATGCGCGAGAGCGATGAATGGCCCATGCCGAAATCATCCAGACTGATCTTGAACCCTTGCTGGCGCAAGGCCGCCATCACCGGAATCACCTTGTCGGGCTGTTTCATCACCAGCCCCTCGGTCAGCTCCAGACAGAGGTGGCGCGGCGCCACGCCGCAGGCCTCCACCACCGCCATCAATTCACTGGGCAAACTGGCGTTGACAAACTCGGGCGCCGCCATGTTGACGTTGACTTGCAGGTTGGGGAAGCCGGCGCGCTGCAGCAGCGCCAAATCATGGCAAGCGCGTTTGACCACCCAGCGGCCGAGTTGCACGATCAGGCGGCTTTGCTCGGCCACCGGGATGAACAGGTCGGGCCGCACAATGTCACCGTTCGGCCGGCGCCAGCGAATCAGGGCCTCGACGGCGACCACATGCTCGGCGTCCCGGCCAAAAATCGGCTGGTACTCCAGAAAAAACTCATTGCCCACCAGCGCGCGATGCAGTTCGGCTTCCATCGTGAGTTGTTGGGCCAGCCTGGAGCGTTGTTCCGCCAGGTTCTCGCCGGAGCCGCCCGAGAAAAAGTTCAAGCCGTTGCGCCCCCCGTTTTTGCGCCGGTACATGGCTGCATCGGCGCTGCGCATGAGCTCCGAGCCGGTCCAGCCGTTGTCTGGGAAAACGCTCACCCCCACGCTGGCCGACACCGCCAGCTCCTGGTTCTCAAACAGAAATGGCAGGCGCGCTGCCAGCAGCACCCGTTCACCGACTGCCTGCAATTGCGCCATGGACCCGGCGGGCGCGACCAGAATGGCGAACTCATCGCCGCCCAATCGGCCCAGCTCGCAGCCCGGCAGCTCAAGCGCCTGCAAGCGCTGGGCAAACTCGCACAAGACCAGATTGCCGGCCGCGTGGCCGAAGGCATCGTTGATCTGCTTGAAGCGGTCCAGGTCGATGTTGAGGATGGCGAAGGTGGTGCCTGCCGATGTCGCGCTCAGGCAGGCGGCGTCCAGCAGGTGGTGAAAATGCTTGCGGTTGCTCAGACCGGTCAGGTCATCCACCTGGGCCAGTTGCCGGATCAGTTCCTGCTGCTCGATACGCTGCACGGTCTGCGCGATCAGCGCGCTGATGGTGGCGGCCAGATTGGGTAACTGCGCCTCGCGCTGGCGCGACAGGCTGCTGTAAAACGCCAGCACGCCATGGCTTTGGCGGTGCCCGTCAACCGTCAATTCAGAGACCGGGAAGGCATAGCCCGACTGCAAACCGCTGTCATGGGCGCTTTGGCGCCGCAGCGGGTCCTGGTCGTTGACCACATCGTCCAGCCAGGCTGCCTGCATCGTGCTCCAGACGGTGCCGACCAGGCCTTCGCCCGGAGCCAGACGGCGGGCAACCGTTTGCCCGATGAACGAGGCCAGCGGGTGGCCCGGTTTGTGCCAGCTGAATTGGCAGACCAGCCGATGCGCGTCCATTTGCTCCTGCTCGGGTGACCAATAGGCGCCACATTCCCAGCCCAGGTTGTCGCAGACCAGTTGAATCACTTTGGTCACGGCCTCGCCCAGCGTGGGGGTGCCGATCAGAAATTGGGTCGATTCAAAACAGAAGCGTTCCCGCATCGCGGCCAGCCGGGTGGATGTGATATCGACCACGACACCGGACTGGGCCGCCGCCCCACCGGCGTCCTGGGGCAAGGACACCAGGCGCAACCAGCGCAGGCCGTCGAATTCATTGATGATGCGAAATTCACATTCAATGAGCTGGCCCGGTTCGCGCAACGCGCCCAGGGTGGCCATCAACACCATCAGGTCATCCGGCAACACCTGCTCAAAACAACTGTTCGCGGTGTGATGAACGCCGGAGTTGACGTCCAGCAGTCCTGCTGCCCCGGACGACAGGGTCCATTGGCCGGTCTGCGTGTCGCACCACCAACGGCCGAACAAGCCTATTTTTTCAGCGGCGTCGGGCGGACGGCACAACAAAGATGATTCATGCATGGCAAGCCGGCTATCTTTCGAGTCAAGTTAGCCAAGGCAACGCAACAATAATGCCAACTCGCTTATCTGCCGCCCTGAACGCGGTTCAGCGGCTCAAACGGTTCGGGCGTGACTTTTGGGCTGCCGGCAGCAAGCCGTTGAACAGAAAGGTGATGTTTGCGAGACGCGCATGCGCCACCGATTCGCCCAGCAGGTGAGACAGCAAGGTCATCACATCCGAGCGCAAATACCACAGCGCCTGGATATCGGGTGCATAAAGTACCCGCGCCCACACTCGCGCCTGCTGATGGCTTTCCCCCAGGCCGGAAAGACTGTCGAGCATGGCCTGACGAATATGTTTGATGCGGGTTTCAAGACCCTGCTCGCGTGGCGTTTCGCCAAACAGGCTCATCAGGCTGGTCGCAAATTTGGATTTTTTCCAACTCATCGTGTTCAATCGGGACGCGGGTCCCCAGGTGGTCAAGAGGTGACCCGATTGAAACAGCAAGCCCCCCCGGCAGGGGTATCATTTAGTGATCACATGTAACGAGCGCGCCGGAATTGCCTTGTGTGCTATTTAATTGATAGCGCGATGCGGTTTTTTGATGCGGCCTAGCGGGGCGCGGGTTGCAGCGTATTACCTTCAACCATGACTTTGGCGCCAACCGACGCCGGCGTGGCCTGCTCAAACGTGCGGCTGCTGCCGTCTTCCATGCGCACCTGCACTTCGTACACGGTTTCTTTCTTCATTTTTTTCTCGATGGCATTGCCGGCAAAGCCGCCGCCCACCGCACCCAAAACGGTGGCGATGGACTTGCCGTCGCCGCCGCCGACCTGGTTGCCCAGCAAGGCACCGAGCACCCCGCCGGCGATGGCGCCGCCGCCACCGCCTGTGCCGTCGCGCTGGATCGGGGTGACTGCGCTGACCGTGCCGCAGTTGACGCACAGCGGCTGGGCCACCTGGACCGGTGGGTGTTCGACCGGGCTGGCCGTTCTGGGCGCCGGTGACGCGGCAGCGGGTTTGACCGATTTGTGTGCTACTGGTTTTATAGCGGTCTGCGTATGAATGACGGGGGCTGGCGCCTTGTTTGGCACTGAAACAGGGGTGTCGGCCAGCGCGACAGGGGGTGTCTGCGCGGGTGAGGATGCGCTGCTGCTGGCCGCAGTCAGGGCCGCCGGTTCAGAGGTCGCCAGCACGGCGAGGCGGGGTTCTACGGGTTGGGTCTGGATGCGAATCAGCGCGGCCCCCATCGCCAGCACGGCAATGCCGAGCACCCCGACGGCGGCCCACAAAGGTTTGTTGGCGCTGGCGGTGGGCTTGATGGTGTCAGAGGGCGTATTCATAAGGTTTTCCTTGGCAAAGACTCGACGGAGTCTGGATAAATGGCAGGCGTTAAGTCAGCTTTTTACTTAACGCCCGACCCAGCCAAAGGTAAACCGCCCGCGTCACCGTAGCGTGTCCAGTGTGTAACGCGACGTAAACGCAAGTCCTGCGTTTACGCCAAAACCGGCCCGGAATTTACAAATTCGGTGCCAAAAGGCGTTGCAGCGCCTGCTCGTTCATCTGCCGGCGGGCTGCCAGGTCTTTCAGTTGGTCCGCGCCAATCTTGCCGACGCTGAAATATTTGCTGTCGGGATGGCCCAGGTAAAAGCCGCTGACACTGGCCGCCGGCGTCATGGCCAGGCTCTCGGTCACGCCCATGCCGATGTCCTCACACTGCAGTAGCTCAAACAGATCTTTCTTGACGCTGTGGTCCGGGCAGGCCGGGTAGCCGGGTGCGGGGCGGATGCCGGTGTATTTTTCGGCAATCAGCGCCTCGGGTGTCAAAGCTTCGCTAGGCGCATAGCCCCACAGGTCGGTGCGCACGCGGTGGTGCAAATATTCCGCAAACGCTTCCGCCAGCCGGTCCGCCAGCGACTTGAGCAGGATGGCGGAGTAGTCGTCGTGCGCGTCTTCAAACAGCTTTTCGCGCTTGTCCACGCCAATACCGGCGGTGACGGCAAAAACGCCGACGTAATCCGCTATTTGCAAGCCATTTTGGCCTCTAGACCGCGTCTGTTGTGCGTGAGTAGCTATGTTTTCAGGAGCAAGCGCCTTGGGCGCCACAAAGTCGGCCAGGCAGCGGCTGGGGCGCATCACGCCGTCAATCTCCTGCTTTTCGGTTTGCTGGCGCAGGCCGTACCAGGTCATGGCGACCTCGGTGCGGGTCTCGTCGGTGTAAAGCTCAATATCGTCGTCATTGACCGCGTTGGCCGGATACAGGCCGATCACGCCATTGGCGGTGAGCCAGCGGCCTTCGATCAGTTTTTTCAGCATGGCCTGGCCGTCGGCATAGACCTTGGTGGCCTCGACGCCGACGACGGGATCTTTGAGAATCGCGGGGAAGGGCCCGGCCAGGTCCCAGGTCTGGAAGAACGGACCCCAGTCGATGAATTTGGCCAGTTCGCTCAAATCGAAATTCTTGAACACGCGCCGACCCAGAAACTTCGGGTGGGTCGGCGTGTAGCTGGCCCAGTCCACCGGCGTCTTGTTGGCACGCGCTTTGGCCAGGGGCCACATCGGCGTCTGTTTCTTGTTGGCGTGCTGCTGGCGCACGCGCTCGTAGTCGGTGTTGAGTTCGGTGATGTAGCTGTCGGACTGCTCGCCCAGCAGACCTTGCGCCACGCCCACGCCGCGCGAGGCATCGGGCACGTACACGACAGGGCCGTCGTAATGCGGCGCAATCTTGACGGCGGTGTGCACGCGCGAGGTGGTGGCGCCGCCGATCAGCAGCGGAATCTTCTTGATGCGGAAGTAATCGTCCTTCTGCATCTCGCCCGCCACGTATTGCATCTCTTCCAGGCTCGGTGTGATCAGGCCCGACAAGCCGATCATGTCGGCACCTTCCACCTTGGCTCGGGCCAAAATCTCGTGGCAGGGCACCATCACGCCCATGTTGATCACGTCAAAGTTATTGCATTGCAACACCACGGTGACGATGTTTTTGCCGATGTCATGCACGTCGCCCTTGACGGTGGCAATCACGATCTTGCCTTTGGTCCGCACGTCGCGCCCGGCCGCTTCGTCTTGGCGCTTTTCTTCTTCAATATAGGGAATCAGGTGCGCCACCGCCTGTTTCATGACGCGCGCGCTCTTGACGACTTGCGGCAGGAACATCTTGCCCTGGCCGAACAAATCGCCCACGATGTTCATGCCGGCCATCAGAGGACCTTCAATCACATGCAGCGGGCGCCCGCCCTTGGCCAGCACGGCCTGGTAAGCCTCTTCGGTGTCTTCGGTGATGAAGTCGGTCACGCCATGCACCATGGCATGGCTCAGACGCTGCTCGACAGTGGCCGGGTGCTCCGCCGTGCCGCGCCACTCCAGCTTCTTGCTCTCGTCCTTGGCCGCGCCCTTGGCGCTGTCGGCAATCTCGACCAGGCGCTCGCCAGCGTCCGGGCGGCGGTTCAGCACCACGTCTTCCACGCGCTCGCGCAGCTCCGGCTCCAGGTCGTCATAAACGCCGACCATGCCGGCGTTGACGATGCCCATGTCCATGCCGGCCTGAATCGCGTGGTACAGGAACACCGTGTGAATGGCCTCGCGCACCGGGTCGTTGCCTCGGAATGAGAAGCTCACGTTGGACACGCCGCCCGACACCTTGGCGCCCGGCAGGTGCTGCTTGATCCAGCGCGTGGCGTTGATGAAATCCACCGCGTAGTTGTTGTGCTCTTCAATGCCTGTGGCAATGGCGAAAATGTTGGGGTCGAAGATGATGTCTTCCGCCGGGAAGCCCACCTCGTCTACCAGGATGCGGTAGGCGCGCTCGCAAATCTCGATCTTGCGCTCGTAAGTGTCGGCCTGGCCCGCTTCGTCAAACGCCATCACCACGGCGGCGGCGCCATAGCGGCGCAGCAATTTGGCCTGGTGCTTGAAGGCGTCCACGCCTTCCTTCATGCTGATTGAGTTGACCACCGCCTTGCCCTGCACGCAACGCAGCCCGGCTTCGATCACGCTCCACTTGGACGAATCAATCATCACCGGCACGCGCGAAATATCGGGCTCGGACGCGATCAGGTTCAAAAAGCGCACCATGGCGGCCTGGCTGTCCAGCATCGCCTCATCCATGTTGATGTCGATGATCTGGGCGCCGTTTTCAACCTGCTGGCGCGCCACCGACAGCGCCTGCTCGTACTCGCCGTTCAGGATCATGCGGGCAAACGCCTTGGAACCGGTCACGTTGGTGCGTTCACCGACGTTGACGAAGAGCGACTCGGCGCCGATGCTCACCGGTTCCAGGCCGGACAATTTCATGGGGGGAACAACAATTTCAGACATGCGTCTCACCTGTAGATAACAAATTTCAGGTGAGCGTCGTTGGGACTATCCAAGCCTGACGGGCTGGTGCCCGCTGCAACGCTCCTTGGAAGGGCAGAATTTTAAGGCGCTTTGCGCCTGTTGGCTTAAGCCGCTTCTTTATAGAAAAACGACTTCTGCACCACCCGCCCCGCCATCGGCGCCACCGCCTGGCTGATCGCGCCAATGTGGTCGGGCGTGGTGCCGCAGCAGCCGCCCACGATGTTGACCAGGCCTTCCGCGGCAAATTCGTGCAGCAGGCGGCTGGTGTCGGCGGGGGTTTCGTCAAAGCCGGTGTCGCTCATGGGGTTGGGCAGGCCGGCGTTGGGGTAGCAGCTGATGTAGGTGTCGC
>JAZKHK010000042.1:0-13519 GCA_040385425.1 Pseudomonadota bacterium
ACATGCGGCTGGAGTCGCCATGCCAGCCGTCCTTGATGACGGTGACGTCGATGTTGACAATGTCGCCTTTCTTGAGCGGCTTGTCATTCGGAATACCGTGGCATACCTGCTGGTTGATGGAGGTGCAAATGGACTTGGGGTACGGGTTATGACCCGAGGGCGCATAGTTCAGCGGGGCCGAAATAGCGTGCAGCACCTGAGTGGTGTAGTCCTCAGCCAGTTTGTCCAGTTCATTGGTCGTCACGCCGGGTTTGACGAAAGGGGTAAGGTAGTCCAGCAGTTCCGAAGCCAGGCGTCCCGCCACGCGCATGCCTGCAATACCTTCGGCGTCTTTGTAAGTGATAGTCATGGCTGTAATTATCCCATTGGACTAATTTCCGTAAGGCGTTCGCAGTTATATCCACCCCAGCCATCCTAAAAAACCGCCAGCTCCCAGCAACCACAGCAAATGCACACGGGTGCGCCACACCAGCAAGGCGCTCAAGACCGTGACCAGCCCTAAGGGCCAGTGAAGGGCCCAATTGCCATGGCTGCCAGCCAGAATCCAACTGGTGGCCATGAGCAGCGCCACCACGATGGGGGCCATGCCCTGCTTGAAGGCACGCACAGAGCGTAGCTCCCGGTTTTGATGCGCCCAGCGCGTGGCCGCGAAGGTCAGCGTGGTGCTGGGTAGCAAGATGCCGACCATGGCGATGCCCACGCCCAGCAAGCCATAGACCCAGGCCAGATTGGCGTTGATGCCGCCGCCGGCGTTCAGACCCACATTCCAGCCCAGCAGGGCGATGAACAACACGTTGGGCCCCGGTGCTGCCTGGGCCAGTGCGATGGAGGATGAAAACTGCTCGTCGCTCAGCCAGTGTTGCTCATTGACCAGATAACGGTGCATGTCCGGTGCCGTGGCGATGGCGCCGCCAATCGCCAGCAAGGACAGCGACAAAAAGTGGGTCAACAGGGCCAGCCAGTCGCCGCTGGTCAGGGTGATGGTCATGAGTTGGACGCCTGTGCTTGCAATTGGCCCAGTTGCCGGTAAGCCCAGGCGCAAGCCAAGCCGCCCAGACTCAGCAGCACCCAGACCAAGGGCACGTGAAAAAATGCAATTGCTATAAAAGTAATAGCTGCTAGTGCAGAGCAGACGGGGGCTCCCATCACATTTTGCTTCAAAGCGGCCATTAATTTGAGTCCGGTGGCTGCGATCAGTCCTGCCGCCACGGCCCCCATGCCCCGCAGCGCGCCCTGAACACTGGGTGAATCCGCAATGCCCGCAAAAACGATGGCCAGCCCCAGCACGATCAGCAGCGGAAAAGCCAGCATGCCGGCCAGCGCCACCAGCGCGCCGCGCAGGCCAAAGTAGCGGTCGCCAATCATCAGGGAGATGTTGACCACATTGGGACCCGGCAAAATTTGCGCCACGGCCCAGTCTTCCAGAAACTGCTCGCGGGTCAGCCACTGCTTTTTTTCCACCAGTTCGCGCTGCACTACGGCAACCACGCCGCCAAAACCTTGCAAGGCCAACAGGGTGAAGGACCAGAACAGGTCACGCAAGGATTGCGGGGCGCTGTGCGGTGGCATCTCGGAATTCGTCATGGTTTATGGGCAAAAATCGCCTCTGCCGACATCACTCAAGCCTCAGGTGCAAACCGCTTCAACGGCTTCTTCTGCCTTGTCCTGGGTTTCAAAGCCACCGATTTCGGCAATGACCGCGTCAACACCCTCCAGCCACGTTTGCAGTGCCGAAGGGTAAGGTTCATCGGGAGTAGGGGTCCAGCGGCTGCGGGTTTGGCGAACCACAGCACGCAGTTGCCATCCCGCTTCCCGGGTGATCAGGGTCATCTCGTTGAGCAGGCTGTGGTCAAGGGAGTCGTCACCGATGTAGGCCAGTTGGCTTGATGTTGCCCCGACTTCTGCCAATGAGCGGTGGATTTTTCTGACTTGCCCTCCCAGCAACTCAAGCTCCTCGCGCCGGGCATGGCTTAACTCGTTGACCGCAAGGCATTTAAACAGCTCAGCCGGCCATTTCTCCAATGTGTCGTTCACACGGAGCAGTAGTTGGACTGGATCGGCAAGCTGTTCCAGCTTCGCGGTCAGGCTGTCGGCCTGCAACTGCAGCAAGTGAATGACCTGCAGGGCCAGCGTGTTGTCGTAGCGGTGGGTGTTCATGCGCAACAACACGGACAAACGCAACTCCGGTGCATCGCGCTCCGGCGAGAACATGGCCGCGACCACTTTGGAAAGCGACAGCAGTTTGCCCAGCGGACTGATCGCGTCGCCCGTCAACAGGCGCGGATAGCCCGAACCATCCAGACACTCATGATGCTCCCGCACTGCCCGCACCACTTCCTTGGGGTACTGGTGGTGCCGTTCGATCAGCATGGTGGAGATGAGCGGGTGCGAATAGAGCTGGCGTTGTTGCGCCTCGCTCAGCGTATGTTCGGGCTGCAGCAACTTGGGGTCCACATGCAGCATGCCAATATCGTGCAGCAGACCGGCCGCGCAGGCAATATTCACGTCAAAGCGCGACAGCAGCGGCGTTTTGCTCAGCCAGGCGGCAATCAAGGCGGTCCGGATCAGTTGCCAGTAGATCTCGGGTCGAACATCTTGCGCAATAGTCAGTTGAAACGCGATGGGTGCCGGCAAGGGCATGGTTTCAATGGCATCGAGCAGGAGGCTGCGGGACTTGGCATCGGGCGCCATGCGTTTGAAGAACGGGGTTTTGTCCAACAGGGTTTCAGCACTGGTGCGCAAAGTCTTGCCCGACACGGTGTTGCTGCTGCTGACGCAATCTTCAATCGGGGCCGACAGCTTGTGCTGCATCATGCGCTCATAAAGCCCCAAATTGATCGTGGCCCCTTTGTTGACGATCTTGACACCTTTTTCATTGAAAATCTCGCAATGAGCGACAACGGGTTGTTTTTCCCCCAGCTCGGCAACGGCATGGGTAAAGTGATCTTCGTTGTCTGGGGAATCAGTCATGGGTCGGTACAAATTATCAGCGGCTGACAGAATAGCAGAGGCTCAGGACAAGAGCCTGACGCGTTAACGCTTGAGTTCAAGCTCTTGAACTGTCCAGGCTATCACGGCGGGATCAAGGCAAAGCTCCAAGTGGCCCAGGCCGTCAAATACCGTGACCGGTACGCCTTCCAGCACCTGTTCGCGCTGGGGGTAAACAATGCTGTCCTGCGGCGAAAGAGCCAGGCGCATCAAGCTGCGGGTGGCGGCGGTTTCGCTGGCCGTCAGTTCTTGTAACCAGGTGCTGTGCCACAGCATTTGCTGCCCGTTGGCTGTTTTGGGATGCAGATCAACCCGCGTACCGACGTGCGGTGTGCCGAGTGTGATGATGCGATCCACCCGGTTGCTGCCATAGGCGCGCAGCCAGGCCCGGATCGCCAGCCCGCCCATGCTGTGGCCGACGAGGGCGACTTGGGAGGCGCCGGTCTGGCGGCACAACTCGGTGACCGCTTGTTCAATGAGAGGCGCATAGTCGTCAATGGACGTGAATAGCGGCTCCAGATCAACGCCCAGAACCGGGTGCCCGGCGCGCAGCAAGGAGTCGCTCATGGCGTCCCAAATCCGGTGGTTGCAGAGGTAACCATGCACAAGGACCACGGGTAGCGGGGCCGGTGAAGAGGAGGGCGATGCGGTCGGACGCTTCACCACCGGCGGCGAAAATGACCACGGCATCTTGAATGTCATCATCCGGATGGCTGCCACGCACTCGCCCCCCAGCGAGCGCAACCACAGGGCATGGGCGCCCGGTGTGCGGGACTTGATGGCCAGGATGAGGGTCATCATCGCCGTCAGGACACTGGGCATCAGCAGCGCAAAAAGTACCACCAGCCACAAGGACGCGTGGGTCTGACGGGCGATGAACCAGCCTAGCAGGATGCCGGTCACTATTTGACTGACCAACAGGCGACGCAGCAGGCGTGATGACATGAAGACTCCAGGAATTGAGCTGGCATTGTCGCCCGGCTTTCGCCCACCGGGCACGACCTCTGGAAGTCCGGTTCAGTGCAACAGGATGTGCTGTTCAGCCAGGCAGACCTTGTCACGTCCGCTTCGCTTGGCCTCATAAAGTGCTTTGTCAGCCCGGGCCAGGAGCGTCGCCAGGTCCACATCTTCGTCTTGTGCCGTGGCAATCCCGATGGAGATCGTGATGCCGACGGATTGGCCCGATTCCAAAGGGGTGCGGGTTGTGGCGACAGTCTGGCGCAAGCGTTCCGCGACCTGTATGGCCTTTTGGCTTTCTGTTTCCGGCAGCAGCACGGCAAATTCTTCTCCGCCCATGCGCCCCAGAATATCCCAGTCACGCAAGGTTTGCTGACTGGTGGATACCAAAGACTTCAAGACCAGATCCCCCGATTGATGGCCGTAGGTATCGTTGACGGTCTTGAAGTGGTCAATGTCGAGCATCCAGACCGAGATCGGGTGACCATAGCGGCGGCAGCGCGCAAACTCCTGCTCGGCCATCTGCATGAAATGACCGCGATTGGCGGTCTTTGTCAGCGGGTCGGTCCAGGCCTCATGTTCCAGGTGTTTCATCCGGGCCAGCCATTCCGTGGTGTCGGTGCCGACGCCGACCAGATAAGTCTCCATGCCCACCTGGAAACGCCGTGCGGTCATGAAAAAAAGCCGGACGCCGCGGTCATGGGTGAGCACGCGCAGCACCGATTGGGCGTAACCGTTCTCGAAGGCATTCTTCATGGTCTGCGCCGCCAGCGGTTGATCTTCTTTATGAATGATCAGGAGCACAGGCTGCTGGCGCAAGGCGTTATTTGACAGCCCGGTCAGACGGTTGAGATAGTTGTTCCAGCGGAAAAAGCTGCCCTCCCGATTGATGACATAAAAAGCACCGGGCATGCTCTCAATCAGTGCATCGGAAAAGACTTTCTCCTTCACAAGCGCTCTCTCGCTTTGCTTGCGGTTTGTAACGTCGAAGCAAAAGCCGGCCACATAGGGAACGCCCTCCATATGGAAGCGTCGGGCTGACTTCAGGAAATACCGGATTCCATGTTGGGGGGTGTTCACCCGCACCTCCATGCGGGCGTAGCCGGTGGCGAAGGCTGTCAGAAATTTGGCCGCGGCCAGCTCCCGGTCATCCGGATGAATTGCGTCCAGAATGGTGGCGCTCCGCAATTGATCGTCGGAGAGTCCGGTTTCCAGGCACAAGTAATGGTTCCATTTCACCAGACGGTTCTGTTGGTCGATCATGAAAAACGCGCCAGGAGCGCTCTCGATGATGGTGTCGGACAGCAACTTCTCTCGCGCAAAGTCACTTTCCAGCCGCTTGCGTTCGGTCATGTCGCGCGCTGATCCGGCAATCGCTTCCACCTGGCCTTGCATATCCAGCACGGGAACCAGCAGGTATTCGTAGCTCACTTCCTTCCCGTCCGGGTGCCTGTGAGGCAGGTCGCCACGGTAAGTAACCCGGCTTTCAATGGCCTGGTGCAAATGCTGCTGAAACTCGGTGGCCGCCATACCCCAAAGATCAGCGAACTTCTTGCCGCTGATTTCGTTGAGCGATACACCGCTTAACTTGAGCAAGGCTTTGTTGGCATAAATGAACCGGCCCTCAAGATCGAGAATGTAATTGAGGTCCGGCGATGAGGACAGCAGCTTGTCAAAGATGCGGGCATAGCGGTCCTTCTCCAGCGAGTAGCTGGCAACCGACTCGGCCAGAGCCTGGTCGATGGCTTCGTTAAACCGGACCAGTTCGCTCAGGGCGCCCTGCGTTGTGGTCGGGTTCGCCTCGTTCCAGAGCCGTAGCACGCTGGCGCGCAAAGCCCTGAATTCGGACACTTCCTCCATCACGTTAAAGCCCGATGACAGCCGGGAGGCACCATGCAAACCAGCCTGACTTGGGGTTTCACTGGACGGACCGCGACCTTTTGATTTTTCCGCCTGTTCCTGCGGCGTTTGCTCGCGCTCAATGTCGGCGGCAATGTTGATCAGGATGCCGCGTGCATGGTCACGCGCCGCCTCAGGGTCTGATTGACTCTTTGCAAGAATGTCAGCCGCAAAAGCCTCCCACTCTTTCAAAATCAGATCCATGTTGGTGGAAATAAAATCGGCGAGGCTTGTGGCAGGCATACGCTTCCTCTTTTGCCTTCTTTTGATGCGCAAAAAATAATAGGAGCCCCGGCTTTTTTTTCAACCGCAGCATGTAACCGCTTGTGAGTTGAAGGGGAACTTCTTGCCGTGCCCGCGTTATTGAGTGAAAAATAGCCTTTTTGGTTTCAAACATCATGCCCACACTTCTCAGCCTTCAAACCGCGCAAGCGCGCCGCGTTCAAATCAGCGGCCGGTCCATCCTGACGGCCATTCACAAGCAACCGGTTTCAGGCCCGGTGCCGGTCTTGCCGCTGGGCTTGAGCGGCGATGAGCAAGCCGATTTGTCCGTGCACGGCGGCCTGGACAAGGCCGTGTACGCCTACCCCAGCGAGCATTACCCGTTCTGGCGCGAGGCCCGGGCGCAAGCGGGCGTTAGCGGTATTGACGATGCGCTGCCGTTTGGCTCGGTGGGCGAAAACCTCACGCTGCAAGGCGTGCTGGAAACCGATGTGTGGGTTGGCGATGTGCTCAAGTTTGCGCAGTGCGAACTGCGGGTCACCCAGCCGCGCGAGCCTTGCTACAAATTCAACGCCGCCATGGGCTACAACGGCGCCGTCAAGGCCATGGCGCAAAACGGCTGCTGCGGGTTTTATCTGGCGGTGGACGTGCCCGGACAGATCAGTGCCGGTGAGCCGTTTGAACTCGTGCCCGGTCCCCGGCGCTTGGGCATCCCCGAAATGTTCAAGGCCAAGCTGTTCAAGCACATGCGCTAAGCCCCGCGGGTTGATAAAAAGATGCGCAAGCACTCGCCAAAGTTTGGCAGGAATTGACGCGTTATTGTCATTTGAGACAGGGTGTTTCTTGAGAAACTTTGCCGCATCTTCCCCATCAGCCGGCAAATCCTATGTCCTCAACTTTAATTGACTCCCCTCCATCAGATCTTGCCATTGGCTGGCGCAATGCGCGCGTGCTGGCGATTTGCCAAGCTTTGTTTGTGTCCGCCATGTCGATTAATCTGACGCTGACGGGGCTGGTCGGGTACACGCTGACGGACAACAAGGCCTACGCCACCTTGCCGTTTTCCCTGATCACCGTGGCGGCGGCGTTGACCACGGTTTTTGCATCGTTGTGGATGCAGCGTATCGGTCGTCGTCGCGGTTTTGCGGCGGGTGCGCTGGTCTGTGCCATCGGTGGGGTGGTCTCGATAGGCGCCATCCTGCGGGGTGATTTCGTGCTGTTTTGCGTTGGCACCAGCTGCATGGGGGTGTTTCAGGCGTTTGCCCAGTATTACCGCTTGGCTGCGGCCGATGGCGTGAGCCTGGACCGCAAGAGCAAGGCTATTTCTCTCGTGATGACGGGTGGCGTGGTGGCCGCCGTGCTGGGGCCGCTGGTGGCGCAATGGAGCCGCGGCGCCGTGCCTGGCAATGCGTTCGCGGGGGCTTATGCGGTGGTCACTTTGCTGGGCCTGCTGTCCGTCCTCCTGCTGATGTGGCAGTACCAAGACCGGTTTTCGGTGACTAAGGCGTCGCATCCGTCACACGCTGCGAATGAAAGCACCCTCCATGAACCTGCACGGCCGGTGCGCGTCATCCTGCGCCAGCCGATCTTCATCGCCGCATTGGCCAACAACCTGATCGGGTATGCGGTGATGATGTTTATCATGACCGCAACCCCATTGGCCATGCTCGACTGCCATTACGGCATTGACGACAGCGTGGGCGTGATCCAATGGCACCTGGTTGCCATGTATGCGCCTTCTTTCTTCACCGGCTGGCTGATCCAGCGCTACGGCGTGACGTTTGTATTGTTGATGGGCACGGCCTTGTGCGGACTGTGCGTCGCTCTGGCCGGCATGGCGAGTACGCTTGACAACTTTTACGCCGCGCTGCTGTGCCTCGGTCTGGGCTGGAATTTCATGTTTGTCGGCGGCACGACGCTGCTGGCGCGTGCCTATCGCCCCGCTGAACAAGGCAAGGCGCAGGCGATCAGCGAGTTTTCGACTTTCGCGGCCACGGCGCTGGCCTCCCTGTGCGCGGGCCAGTTGTTGAGCCGTCTGGGTTGGGCCACGATGAACGTGGCAGTTCTCCCGCTGTTGGTGTTGGCTGCCGTTGCAACCTTGAGCTGGGCTTGGCGGGAGCGCTGCACGCGGCTGCAATTAGCTTGATTTTTGAGGACTTGATGAATGATCAAACCCCGGCTTATCGTATTTCTGCTCTACGACAACATCAATGTGCTGGATGTCACGGGGCCGCTGGAGGTGTTTTCTCAACCTTGTCGCATGGGCGATTCAGCCAGGGCGCCGTACCGGATTCTGGTGATTTCAATGGCTGGAGGTGCGGTGCGCACGTCATCGGGACTGTCTCTGCTCACCGAGCCGCTTAGTGCGTTGGCCGGCGAAACAGTCGATACGCTCATCATCCCGGGCGGCGGTCCCAACTTTCAGCCCTTCGCGCCACCGTCCGTGGTGGACTGGATTGCAGCCATGGCACCTCGCGTGCGGCGTTTGTGTTCGGTCTGCACCGGTGCCTTTGCACTGGCACAGGCCGGGCTGCTGGCCCATCGCCGCGCCACCACCCATTGGCTCGCCAGTGATGAATTGCGTCGGGTCGAACCGTTGGTTCGCCTGGAGCAGGACGCCATCTATGTTTGCGATGAGGGAATATGGACCTCCGCCGGTGTATCGGCTGGCATTGACCTGGCGCTGGCCTTGGTGGAGGCTGACCTGGGGCACCCCATGGCGATGCAGGTGGCACGGCGCATGGTTGTCTTTTTAAAGCGCCCCGGTGGGCAATCGCAGTTCAGCGTGCCCTTGATCAAGCAAACGGCGGACGACAGCTTCTCTGAGCTGCACGCCTGGATGGCCAGCCATTTGCGCGATGACTTGTGTGTGGAAGTGTTGGCTGAACAGGCCAACATGAGCGCCCGCACTTTTGCCCGCGCCTATGCCAGCAAGGTCAAACGCACACCGGCCCGCAGCGTGGAAGCGATGCGGCTGGAGGCGGCTTGCGGCATGCTGGAGATCAGCCAGATGCCGCTCAAGCGCATTGCCAGCGAGTGCGGTCTTGGCAACGAACAAACTCTGCGACGGGCCTTTGTGCGGCAATTCGGCATCAGCCCGCTGGACTACCGCGCACGTTTTTCAGCATGACGGGTACGCGCCGCCAGATGATTTGAAGCCGGCAGTTTTACTATGTAATTGATAGCTGCTCGCGCATGTAGGACGGGGGCTAGAGCCTGATTAATGCCTCAATCTGCGCATCTTTGTCGCGCCAGAGCTGTTGTACCCATTGCTGGTAGGCCTCGCGCACTGCGGGGTCGCCTGCGTAGTCGCCTTGGGTCAGATGCCGGGGGATCGGCAGCGGTCGCACCCGCACGATCACATGCGCTAATTTGCCGCACATAAATTGCCAGAAATCCGGTGCCCCCTGGGGGTAAACAATGGTCACATCCAGAATCGACTGGAACTTGTCCCCCATGGCGTTGAGCGCCAGCGCCATGCCGCCGGCCTTGGGTTTCAGCAGATGTTTGTAGGGTGAATTTTGCTGCTGGTGCTTGGCGGCGGTGAAGCGCGTGCCTTCCATGAAGTTCATCACGCTGGTGGGAATCAGCGCAAACTTCTCGCAGGCCTGGCGCGTGGTGGCCTGGTCTTTGCCGCGCATTTCGGGGTGTTTTTTCAGAAACGCTTCGCTGTGGCGGCGCATGAACGGAAAATCCAGCGCCCACCAGGCCAGGCCCATGAACGGCACCCAGATCAGTTGCTGCTTCAGAAAAAATTTCAGCAGCGGAATACGTTGGGTAAATATTTTTTGCAGCACCAGAATGTCCACCCAGGACTGGTGGTTGCAGTTCACCAGATACCAGCTCCGGTCATCCAGCCCGTCGATGCCCTGCACATCCCAGGTGGTGCGCTGCGTGAGCCGCATCCAGCCGTTGTTACCGGCAATCCAGGCTTCGGCAATGCGCAACAGGATCGGGTCCACCATCAAGCGCATCCGCTTGAGCGGCACGATCAGTTTCAAAAACGAAAAAAACAGCAGCACGGGCACCCAGAAGAGCGTGTTGAGTGCCAGCAGCAAGGCTGCGATCAAGCCGACCAGGAGCGGGGGTAAAAAATGAAGCATGAAGGGTTCTGCCGACAAGCAGGATCAGTTGCGGGCGTAGGACAGTTGAAAACTTTCAACCCCATTGAATTGGGCCAATTGCTGGGCCAGTTCTGACAGCGGCCCCATTTTTTGACGGCTGCGCGCCACTGCCACAAAATTCCATTCGTGGCACTGGTCTCTAAGGGCAATGTTGATGGTGCCGTCCGCGATGTCATAGCCACGCGACTTGGTCATGGCGTGCAGCGCCTGCTCGATGGGAATGAAATTTTTCTCAAATTTCAAATTGATCGCCACCGCCTGGCGCGAGGGCAGCCAGCTTTCGAGTTTCGAGATCCAGATCATGCTGACCGCGCACAGCAGGGCCAGCATCATGGCGGCGGCGTAGAACCCCACACCCACCAGAATGCCAATCACCGAGGAGGCCCAGAGCGAGGCGGCGGTGGTCAGGCCGCTGATGTTGAAGCCCTCGCGCATGATGACCCCGGCGCATAAAAAACCAATGCCGGTCACGATGCCCTGGATCACGCGGGTCGGATCGACGCCGCCGGCGATCGGGATGTGGCCCCCGAACCAGGACGACGCGTAGCCGCTGATGACCGTCAGCGCGGCGCTGGCCATGCAGACCAGGCCATAGGTGCGCATGCCCGCCGCGCGCCCGTGGTACGAGCGCTCATAGCCGACCAGCAGGCCGAGCAGCAGGGCGCCAAATAAATTCAGGAAAACGAGGATGTTGGTGGTGACGATCGGTCCCGACCAATAGGCTTGAAGTATGTCTAGGGTTGGCATGGGGTGACGATAGCGCATTTTTCTACCCGTGCGCTGGCAGCCCCCAGTCAGGGCGGCGTAAATTGCAGCTCGTAGTCGCGGGCGAACTCCTGGCAGCGCAAAAGCATGTTTTTCTTTTGGCGGGCAATGAACAAAGGGTCGCTGTTCGTGAAGTTAAGCGCGCATTTGGCGTAGTTGTGCAGTGATTGGGATACGGCCCGGGCATCGTCAAGGGTGGCGGCTGCAACGGGCCGCAGTGAGGGGTGACGGGTGAGTCGCTGGTAGCGAACGGAGCGCGCCACTTTGTTGGCCATGGACTTGACCAGGGGGATGTCCCTGACCAGGGGCCGGTCCATCACCAGGGGTTCATAGGCGCGATGGATGGTGGCCAACCAATCTCTCCATTTGAACTCGTTGAAACGATGCGCCAGGATACAGGCTGCCCACGGTATTCCCATGGCGTCAGCGCAAATGGCCCCATGCAGCGACTCGGCCAATATGCGGGAGCAAGCCCGCATCTGATCGATCACGACACCGGGCGCTTGCCTTGGGTTGATAACCACCATGCCCGCCTGGCGTGCGACGTTGACCCAGTCATAACTGTCCCAGGTCGCATAGTGCGGAATGAGTCCGACGGGGCCGGACGTATCGTGGCCAGGCGTCAGTTCCGGCCACAGAATGGCCGCGTCGCCCAGGGCGTGAGCCTTCGACAAGCCAAACTCGGACGCTGTTTTTGGACCTCTCACCCAACGGAAATCCCAGTTGGCATCGGCCAGGGCCGCGTGTGCCTCGCCAATCCCCGTGCCAAGAACCACTTTTTTGATGGATTGGTCATGCCGGTCATCCAGCAGCGTACCGACCCCATAGAAAAGAACTTTGCCCTTCAGCTGCGCCAAGTTGGGAAACAGGCGCTCCCACAACTGCAAATTGATGTCATCACCGAAATTCCCACCCGTGATGCCACAGTATTTGATCAACTTCATATATCTCGCACAAACCAGACTGGATTGAAGCGGGACCGCTCACGGCCGTCCTGCGCTCTCTTGCGTCCACTATCCCGCAACGGTGGTGCCGGAAGATGTCCGTTGTATGAACACGAGGTAAAGACGGAAAGTTAGGCCAGCCGTGCAGGGCCCCAAAGTCAGCGCACCGGGCTCACAAGTACCCCTGCAAGGGGCGTTGACAAGCGTAAAACCTTACACTTGCAGGTTGCCCCCCACTTGTGCCCCCCTATGAACGCCCCCGTTGACGTCTCCTTTTTCGTGCGCGCCGCCAAGCCGCTGTCCAGCTACCGCAAATACTGGGCCTCGCGTTTTGGCACGTCCAAATTCCTGCCGATGAGCCGCGCCGAGATGGACAAACTGGGCTGGGACAGTTGCGACGTCATTCTGGTCACGGGCGACGCCTATGTGGACCACCCCAGTTTCGGCATGGCGGTGATTGGCCGCATGCTCGAAGCGCAGGGCTTTCGGGTCGGCATCATTTCCCAGCCCGACTGGCAAAGCGCCGAGCCGTTCAAGATTTTGGGCAAACCCAACCTGTTCTGGGGCGTGACGGCGGGCAACATGGATTCCATGATCAACCGCTACACCGCCGACCGCAAAATCCGCAGTGACGACGCCTACACGCCGGGCGATATCGGCGGCAAGCGCCCCGACCGCGCCGCCATTGTCTACAGCCAGCGCTGCCGCGAAGCCTACAAGGACGTGCCGATCATTCTGGGCGGCATCGAAGGCTCGCTGCGCCGCATTGCGCATTACGACTACTGGTCCGACAAAGTGCGCCGCTCCCTCGTGGTCGATGCCAAGTGCGACTTGCTCTTGTACGGCAATGCCGAGCGCGCGCTGGTCGAGATTGCGCACCGCTTGGCCGCGAAAGAGCCGGTCGAAAAGATCACTGATGTGCGCGGCACTGCCTTTGTGCGCCGCCCGGACGACGCATCCGGCAAAGGCTGGTTCGAGATTGATTCAAGCAGCGTGGACGAACCGGGCCGGGTGGAAGACCACATCAACCCTTACATGACCACCAGCGAGCAGGCCGCAGGGCAGGGCAGTCGTTGCGCCAAGGAAGATGGCGAAAAGCAGGATGCTACTAATAACATAGCTACTCACGTAGATAGTACGGGGGCTACAGGTCAATTAGCCTTAAAAAATGAGGTAAATTCCGGGATTCAGCCCCTGACCTTCGTGCCCAACGCCGCGCTGTACGGCAAAGGCACATTCAAGGTGCCGCCGCGCGACCGCTCGGTGATTCGCCTGCCGAGCTACGAGCAAGTCAAGTCTGACGGTGTGCTGTATGCCCACGCCAACCGCGTGATGCATCTGGAGACCAACCCCGGCAACGCCCGCGCCATGGTGCAGGCGCACGGCGAGGGCGTCACGGCGCGCGATGTCTGGCTCAACCCGCCGCCCATTCCGCTGACCACCGCCGAGATGGACTTTGTGTTCGACCTGCCGTACGCCCGCAGCCCGCACCCCAGCTACGCCGACGAGAACGGCAGCCACGACCACGCCACCAAAATCCCGGCCTGGGAGATGATCCGCTTCTCCATCAACATCATGCGCGGCTGCTTTGGCGGCTGCACCTTCTGCTCGATCACCGAG
>JAZKHK010000043.1:0-10892 GCA_040385425.1 Pseudomonadota bacterium
CGGCTGCACCTTCTGCTCGATCACCGAGCACGAAGGCCGCATCATCCAGAGCCGCAGCGAGGATTCGGTGATCCGCGAGATCGAGGACGTGCGCGACAAGGTCAAGGGCTTCACCGGCACCATTTCCGACTTGGGCGGCCCCACAGCCAATATGTACCGACTGGCCTGCCGCACGCGCGAGATCGAAGCCGCCTGCCGCAAACCCAGCTGCGTTTACCCCACCATCTGCCAGAACATGAGTACCGACCATGCTCCGCTGATCAATATCTACCGCCGCGGTCGCGCTCTCAAAGGCATCAAGAAGATTTTGATCAGCTCCGGCGTGCGCTACGACCTGGCGGTGCAAAGTCCCGAGTACGTCAAGGAGCTGGTGACCCACCATGTGGGCGGCTACCTCAAGATTGCACCCGAGCACACCGAGCAAGGGCCGCTGACCAAGATGATGAAGCCGGGTATTGGCTCCTACGAGAAGTTCAAGACCCTGTTTGACAAGTTCACCCTGGAAGCGGGCAAGAAGCAGTTTCTGATTCCGTACTTCATCGCCGCCCATCCCGGCACCAGCGACGAAGACATGATGAATCTGGCGATTTGGCTCAAGAAAAATGGTTTCCGCGCCGACCAGGTGCAGACTTTTTATCCCAGCCCGATGGCCAGCGCCACGGCCATGTACCACACCAACAAAAACCCGCTGCGCAAGGTCACGCGTGACAGCGAAACCGTGGACATCGTGCGCGGCGACAAGCGCCGGCGCCTGCACAAGGCTTTTTTGCGCTACCACGATGCCAACAACTGGCCGCTGTTGCGCGAGGCGCTCAAAGCCATGGGCCGGGCCGACCTGATCGGCAATGGCAAACACCACCTGATTCCGACCTACCAGCCGGTAACGGGTGGCTGCTATGAAAGTGCACGCAAGAAAAATTCCACCGTCCTCACCATTCCCACCATGGTGACCGCGAAGCCCAAGGCGGGCCAGTTGCTGACCCAGCACACCGGCTTGCCGCCGCGTGACAACGGGGCTGGCCGCCCAAGCGGCAAAGGGCCGAAAAAAACCCGTTAAGGGCTGTTTTTCAAGCAAAATAGGCCGCTAGCCCTTGCTGCCTGTACGTGACAAGCTATCGATTTGATAGTGACCTGCGTTCAGGTCGCTGTCGGCGCACGCTGCAGTTTGATGCTGGCCACCAGCCCGCCGGTCGATGAATTGCGCAGGACAAAAGTGCCGCCCATGCGCCCGATCATTTTTTCGACAATCGCCAGTCCCAGGCCGGCTCCGTTGGCGGCGGTGCGGGCCGCCTCGCCCCGGTAAAACGGTTTGGTCAGGTTGGCCAGTTGCTCCTCCGAGACGCCCCCGCCGTGGTCGCGCACCCGCAGCATCACCCATTGCTTGCTGGCCCGGGCTGCGATATCGATGACGGCAATGCCGGTGTCCACGGTCTTGCCGTAGCGGCGGGCGTTTTCCAGCAGGTTGGTGATCACGCGGCTCAGTTCCACCTCGTCGGCCAGCACCATCATGTTGTCGGGCAGGTCCAGATGGATGCTCATGTCAATGCGATTCCTGAAGCTGAAAAGACAGGAATCGATGACCCCGCTCAGGGACACCGGGCTCAGGACGACGCCGCCCGGCCGTGCGTAATCCAGGAATTTGCCGATGATGGCGTCGAGCTGGGAGATATCGGCGGCCATGTTGGCGCGGGCCTCCTTGTCGGTGACGCTGAGTTCTGTCTCCAGGCGCAAGCGGGCCAGCGGCGTGCGCAGGTCATGGGAAATTCCGGCCAGCATGATGGCGCGGTCCTGCTCGACTTCGGCCAGCTTGTGGGTCATCCGGTTGAAGCCGATATTGACGGCCCGGATTTCGCTGGTGGCCACGGTTTCGTCCAGCGTGCTGGCATCGAAATCGCCGTCGCGCACCCGGCTGGCGGCAAACGACAACTGCTTGAGCGGGCGGTTGATCAGGCGCGCAATCAGGGCCGCACCCGCCAGCGACAGCGCGGCGGCGGTCAACAACCAGATCATCCAGGTGCTGCCGGCGGTGCGGTTGAAGCGGGCGCGGTCGGTCAGCATCCAGTAGTGATCGCCGTCGATCCGGAAGCCGACCCACAGGCCTTCCTGGTGGTTGACGCTGTTGGCCACCACGGTTCCGGGTCCGAGGCGGGATTGAAGCTCTTGGGAAATGCGCTGGCCTAGGGCATCGGTGTCAAAGGGCTCGTAGGTGTCGTCCGGTTCGCGCGGCACGATGCGCACGCCTTCCTGGTCGGTCATGGTCTTGATCAGCGACACCCGATTGATCGCGTCGGAGTGAATCAGGGCGGCGCGGCTCAGGTTGACCAGCGACGCGATTTGCTGTGCCGTCTGGATCGCGCGGGGTTCGAATTCGAGGGCGCGCAGCGTTTGCAGCCAGGCCAGAATGCTGCCGATCAAGAGCAGGGCGAGCAGAAAAAAAGTGCGCCAGAAGAGGCTCAGGTCCCAGCGCGACGGGGCTGGTCGATCCGTCAGTGTGGCTTCGAGGGGGATTGCGCCGCTAAGGGAAGCCTCGTTGATGTGTTGTGTGTCGCTTAATGTGTTCAAGCCGCACCATCGGGTACAAAAACATAGCCCACGCCCCAGACGGTCTGGATATAGCGCGGGGCGGTGGCATCCACTTCCACCAGTTTGCGCAGGCGTGACACTTGCACATCCAGGCTGCGGTCAAAAGGCTCGAATTCGCGGCCGCGCGCCAACTGCGCCAGTTTTTCGCGCGACAAAGGCTGGCTCGGGTGCCGCACCAGGGCTTTGAGCATGGCGAACTCGCCGGTGGTCAGCGGCAGGTCTTCGTCGTCCTTGCGCAAGGTGCGTGCGCCCAAGTCGAAGGTGAAGGGGCCGAAGGTCACCACATGGTTGTCGGTGGAGGGTGCGCCCGGCGCTTCCTGGGCGGGACGCCGGCGCAGCACGGCATGGATGCGGGCCAGCAGTTCACGCGGGTTGAAGGGCTTGCCCAGGTAGTCGTCGGCGCCGACTTCCAGACCGACGATGCGGTCCACGTCTTCGCCTTTGGCGGTCAGCATGATGATGGGGGTGCGGTCGTTGGCCGCGCGCAGGCGCCGGCAAATGGACAGGCCGTCTTCACCGGGCATCATCAGGTCCAGCACGATCAGGTCCACCGTGTCGCGCAGCAGGATGCGGGTGAGGGATTTGCCGTCTTCGGCCTGCACCACGTCAAAGCCTTCCTGGGTCAGGTAACGGCGCAGCAGGTCGCGGATGCGGGCATCGTCATCGACCACCAAAATTTTGTCATTGCGGTTGGATGCTTGGCTCATTGAGGTCCCACTGAATTTGTAACAAAGCCATTTTGCAGGGTTGAAGCCGTAAATTGCTCAATTTTCTGCAATCATTGACACACTGTTACAAAAGTTGCCTCCCTTGGCAAGCACTCACAAATCAGGGGGGTGGGGCCACGGGGTTATTGGCGGTATGTTCGCTTTATGAAGAAATCCACACTTTTTCTGTTTCTTTCCCTTTTCGCAGTGGGCGCCTGGGCGCAAGCGGCCCTCAGTCGCGATGCGGCCTTGGAGCGACGACGTGCCGAATTGCGTTCAGCCCTGCAGGCCGCACGCGTGCGGGAGGCGCCGGACAAGAATCAGATGAAAGAACTGACGACTGAAAATTTCTCGGTGAGTCGGCAGTTGAGCGAGCAGGAACGGGCTGATCTTCGGCAACAATTGCGCCAGCAACGCCGTGATGCCACGCTGAATTTTTAAGGAGTTGGTTTGAATAACGCTATTAAAGTAGTAGCTGCTTGTGCCCTGTTGGTGGGGGCTAGCGGCCTTTTTGCTCAACAAAATCAAAATCCGCCGCTGCAAAATGTGGTGCAACTCTCGGCCAATGGCAACGTGGAAGTGGAGCAGGATTTGTTGTCCATTGCCATGACGACGACCCGCGATGGCCCGGATGCCGCCGCCGTGCAAAACCAGCTCAAGGCGGCGCTGGATGCGGCGCTGGTGGAAGCCAAAAAGGCGGCGAAACCGGCCCAACTGGAGGTGCGCACGGGTAACTTCAGCCTGTATCCGCGCTATGGCCGCGACGGCAAGCCCATCGGTTGGCAAGGCGCGGTCGAGCTGGTGCTGGAAGGTCGTGATTTTCCGCGCATCAGTGCCACGGCGGGCAAGATCCAGACCTTGACGGTGGGGCGCGTGAGTTTTGGCCTGAGCCGCGAACAGCGCGCCAAGGTGGAAGGGGAGGCGCAAGCCATGGCCATTGAACGTTTCAAGGCCCGCGCCACGGACATTGCCCGTGGTTTTGGTTTTAGCAGCTACACCCTGCGCGAAGTCAACGTGAACGCGAATGACCAGGAGTTTTCACCGCGTCCGATGGCGATGCAGGCCAAGGCGGCCTCCATGGCAGATTCGTCGGTGCCCGTCGAAGCGGGAAAAACCTCGGTGGTGGTCACCGTGTCGGGCTCGGTGCAGTTGAAGTAGTCAGAGTTCTGACGCGTCTTTCACCAGGTGGGCCGTGTAGATGACGCGGATGGCGCATTGACCGGGCGCGTGGGTGAGGTGTGACAGCACATCGAATTCTCCCGCCTCCCAGACGGCGGAGCGCTGCAGGAGGCCATCTTTGGCGGGGTCGCTGGACATCAGTCCGACGCCGTATTGCGAATCCATGCGCGACACCAGGGCGGTAAAAGCAGAGTCATCGCTGCATTGAGGCGCCGCTGAAGCCCAGTGCTGCTCAATGCGGGTGACGCGCTTGTCCTTCATGTAAAACGTGGTTTCAAACGGCAAGCCTGCGACGGGCGTGTTCGCCAGCGTCCACAGACCGCGCACCCCGTGCGGGCCGATCAAGGGCTTGCGCATCCGGTTCACGCCGGGAAACGTGGCCTGCAATTCCGGTTCGGTAAGGCCCAGCAGTGTGCCGTCCAGCGGTCGCTGCGCCTGCGCCTGGAGTGCCATCAGCAGGCCTGCGCCCAGAAGAATCGGGCGAATTTCAACAAAAAATCGTGCAACCATGAGCGGAATTATCTTTGGATTCCACCGCTTTACCTCTGCTTTACCGACCTGAGACGGAGGGGACGAAGTTTCACCGGAAAATGGGGCTTGACCCCTTTACAGCGGTGTCCATACTCCCTGAACCAGAAATTACGATAGGAAAAAGCATGAAAGAGCGTTTGCCACGTCAAACACATAAGCACGGGCAAGCGGGCATTTCAAGAACGCTTCTTCTGTCGGTTTTGGTCGCACTGGTCCTGACGGGCCTGGGGGCGTGGTGGTGGGCGCATCGTTCATCCAGCGCAGGCAACGCCGATTCGGCCAGCCCGGGCGTGGCAACAGGTGCCAGCGCACCTGCCAGCGCGGCAGGCGGCAGTGGCCGTCGTTTTGGTGGCAGCAACCGCGTTCAGCCGGTGTCGGTCACGGCGGCCAAACGCCAGGACATCCGGGTGATCCTGTCGGCCATCGGCAATATTTCGGCTTTGAATACGGCCACGGTTCGCACCCATGTCGATGGCGAGCTCAAAGCCATCCGTTTCAAGGAAGGCCAGTCCGTGCGCGCAGGGGCCGTGCTGGTCGAGATCGATCCGCGCAACTATGAAATTGGGCTGGCACAGGCGCAGGGGCAGTTGGCGCGCGATGTGGCCCAACTTCGCAACGCGCAACTGGATTTGGTGCGCTACAAAGACCTGCTGGCCAAAGACTCGATTGCCAAACAGCAGGTGGAAACCCAGGATGCCCTGGTTCGTCAATTGGCCGGAACGGTTCAAACCGATCAGGCCCAAGTGGACAGCGCCAGGCTGCAACTCAGCTACACCAAAGTGACCGCTCCGATCAGCGGTCGTCTTGGCCTGAAACAGGTCGATCTGGGCAATGTGGTTCATGCTGCGGACGCCACTGGTCTGGTCAGCATCACGCAAACGCAGCCGATTGCCGTCGTGTTTGCGGTGCCCGAGGCCAATCTGCGCCAAATCAGCAGCCAGCTCAAGGCCGGACAGGCGCTGGTGGTCGAAGCCTGGGATCGGGAGCAAAAGGTCAAGCTTGCCGTCGGCCAAGTGAGCAGCACCGACAACGCCATTGATATTGCGACCGGCACCCTCAAGCTCAAGGCCGAGTTTCCCAACAAAGACAACGAGCTTTTTCCCAACCAGTTCGTCAATGTCCGCCTGCAGGTCGATGCCTTGAACGACGCCCTGGTGGTGCCGACCAGCGCCACGCAACGCGGCGCCCAGGGTACCTATGTCTATGTGGTCAAGGACGATGGCACGGTGAGCATGCGCCGGGTGCGCCTGGGCGCGACCGAAGGCGACTGGACCAGTGTGCAGGGCGAACTGGCCGCCGGGGAGCGGGTGGTGACGGATGGCGCGGACCGGCTACGCGACGGCGCCAAGGTGGAGGTGATTGCCGCCCCGGCGCGGGCCGCCGGGGCGGGTCCGGCCAATGCAACGGCACCGCTTGAAAGCAAACCTGCCAGAAAGGGTGCCTCGGCTCCAGCCGACACTGCCGCGCCCGAAGCTGGTGAGCGCCCGCGCTGGATGGACCGCCTGCCGCCCGATCAGGTGGAAAAAGTCAAGGCCATGAGCCCGGAGGAGCGGCGCGCCTACTTCCAACAAATGCGTGAACGCCGCCAACAGACGGGGCAGTGAGTGAATATCTCGCGCCTTTTCATCCTGCGCCCGGTCGCCACCTCGCTGCTGATGGTGGCGATCCTGATTGCTGGTGCGCTGGCCTACCGTCTGCTGCCGCTGTCCGCGCTGCCGGAAGTGGATTACCCGACGATCCAGGTCACCACCTTGTACCCCGGCGCCAGCCCGGATGTCATGACCTCCGCCGTCACGGCCCCGCTGGAGCGCCAGTTCGGGCAAATGCCGGGTTTGAGCCAGATGTCATCCAGCAGTTCGGGCGGCGCTTCCGTCATCACCCTGCGCTTTTCGCTCGATATGTCGCTGGACGTGGCCGAGCAGCAGGTGCAGGCCGCCATCAACGCCGGCAGCAATTTGCTGCCGACCGACTTGCCGATGCCGCCGACCTACAGCAAGGTCAATCCGGCCGATGCGCCGATCCTCACGCTAGCCATCACCTCGCCCTCGCTGCCGGTGATTCGCGTGCACGACCTGGTCGAAAACCGGCTGGCGCCCAAGCTGTCGCAAGTGCCCGGTGTCGGGCTGGTTGCCATTGCGGGCGGACGCCGGCCTGCCGTGCGCATCCAGGCCAATCCGGCCACGCTGACGGCGCGGGGCTTGTCGCTGGACGATGTGCGCACCGCCATCACGGCGGCCAACGTCAATCAGGCCAAGGGCAGCTTTGACGGCCCGGCCCGCGCCTCCACCATCGACGCCAACGACCAGCTCAAGTCCGCTGCAGAGTACGGCAGCCTCATCATCGCCTTTAAAAACGGCAATCCGGTCCGGCTGAGCGACATCGCCCAGATCGTGGACGATGCCGAAAACATGCGTCTGGCGGCCTGGGCCAACCAGACCCCCGGCGTGATCCTGAATATCCAGCGCCAGCCCGGTGCCAATGTGATCGAAACCGTGAACCGCATCAAGGCCTTGTTGCCGCAATTGCAGGGCACCTTGCCAGCCTCGCTGGATGTGAGTGTCATGACCGACCGGACCGTGACCATCCGCTCGTCGGTGACGGACGTGCAGTTCGAGTTGATGCTGTCTATTGCGCTGGTGGTGATGGTGATCTTTGTTTTTCTGCGCAGTGCCGCCGCCACGCTGATTCCGAGCGTGGCCGTGCCGCTGTCGCTGGTCGGCACCTTCGGCATCATGTACCTGGCGGGTTTTTCCATCAACAACCTCACGTTGATGGCCTTGACTATTTCCACCGGTTTTGTGGTGGACGATGCCATCGTGATGATCGAGAACATTGCGCGCTACGTGGAGCAGGGCGAGGCCCCGCTGGCGGCCGCCCTGAAGGGTTCCAAGCAGATCGGTTTCACCATCATTTCCCTGACGATTTCCCTGATTGCGGTGCTGATCCCGCTCTTGTTCATGGGCGACGTGGTCGGGCGCCTGTTCCATGAGTTCGCCATCACGCTGGCGGTGTCCATCCTGATCTCGGCGGTGGTATCCCTGACGCTGACGCCGATGATGTGCGCGCGCCTGCTCAAGCACACGCCCGAGGAAAGCCACGGTAAGCTGTACCAGGCCACGGGCAAGTTTTTTGACACGCTGATTGCCCGCTATGGCGTCGCGCTGGACTGGGTGCTGGACCGCAGCCGCGCCACGCTGCTGGTGTTTGCGGGCACGCTGGCTTTGACCACGGCACTGTATTTTGTGGTGTCCAAAGGGTTTTTTCCGGTGCAGGACACCGGCGTGATTCAGGGCATCTCCGAAGCCTCGCAGGCCACGTCTTTTGGCGCGATGGCCGAACGGCAGCAGGCCTTGGCGGAACAGGTGCTGAAAGACCCGGCAGTGCTGAGCCTGTCGTCCTTCATCGGGGTTGATGGCGCCAACACGACCCTGAATTCGGGCCGGTTGCTGATCAATCTGAAGCCCAAGGAGGCGCGTGATACGGCATCCAAAAACATCTCGGAGGTGATCCGCCGGATTGCGGAATCGACCCGTTCGGTCGCCGGTATTTCCCTGTACATGCAGCCGGTGCAAGACCTGACCATCGAAGACCGGATCTCCAAAACCCAGTACCAGTTTTTGTTGTCCTCGCCCAATATCGATGAACTCAACAACTGGACCGCTCGCCTGATGGAGCGCTTGCACAAGGTGCCGCAACTGGCCGATGTGGCCAACGATTTGCAGGATCAGGGGCTGCAGGCTTACGTGGAAATCGACCGGGCCGCCGCCGGGCGGCTGGGCGTGACGGTGGCCGGCATCGACAACGCCTTGTACAACGCGTTCGGGCAGCGCCTGATCTCCACCATCTTCACGCAGTCCAACCAGTACCGGGTGGTGCTGGAGCTGGCGCCCGCCGCCAGGGTCGGCCTGCAGGCGCTGGCCAATCTGTATGTGCCCTCCAGCACCGGCGCCCAGATTCCGCTGTCATCGGTGGCGCGCGTGGTAGAAAAACCGGCGGCGCTGTCGGTCAACCACGTCGGGCAGTTCCCCTCGGTGACGATTTCCTTCAACGCCGCGCCGGGCGTCTCCTTGGGAGAGGCGGTGAATGCCATCAAAGCCGAAGAAGCGGCGTTGCAGTTGCCGTCCAGTATCGAGACCAGTTTCCAGGGCGCAGCGCAGGCGTTTCAGGCCTCCTTGCGCAACACGCTGCTGCTGATTCTGGCGGCCATTGTGACCATGTACATCGTGCTCGGCGTGCTGTATGAGAGCTACATCCACCCGGTCACGATCCTGTCCACGCTGCCGTCGGCGGGTTTGGGCGCCTTGCTCGCTTTGCTGGCGACCCGGCTTGATCTGGACATCATCGCCGTGATCGGCATCGTGCTTTTGATCGGCATCGTCAAGAAAAACGCCATCATGATGATCGACTTTGCGCTGGACGCCGAGCGCGAGCAGGGCTTGAGTCCGCGCCAGGCCATTCACCAGGCCTGTCTGTTGCGTTTCCGTCCGATTCTGATGACGACGATGTCGGCCTTGCTGGGCGCCTTGCCCTTGATGCTGGGTGGCGGTGTCGGCAGTGAGCTGCGCCACCCGCTGGGCGTGACCATGGTGGGCGGCCTGATCGTGAGCCAGTTGCTGACCCTGTTCACCACACCCGTGATTTATCTGGGCTTTGCCAATCTGGCTTTGCGCTGGCGCAAGCGGCGCGTCCCCAGCGGCTCGGCGACGGTTTGACATGAACTTCTCGCGTCCCTTTATTCAGCGCCCGATTGCCACCACGCTGGTCACACTCGGGGTGGCGATTGCGGGTGTCATCAGCTTTTTTCTGCTGCCGGTGGCGCCGCTGCCGCAAGTGGATTTTCCGACCATCTCGGTCTCGGCCTCGCTGCCTGGCGCCAGCCCGGACACCATGGCCGCCACGGTGGCAACGCCGCTGGAGCGTGCGCTGGGCGCCATTGCCGGGGTCAACGAAATCACGTCCTCGTCCTCGCTAGGCAGCACCCGGGTGGTGTTGCAGTTTGACCTGAACCGCGACATCAACGGCGCGGCGCGCGATGTGCAAGCCGCCATCAACGCCGCCCGCACCTTGCTGCCCTCGGGCCTGCCGAGCAACCCGACCTACCGCAAGGTCAATCCGGCAGATGCGCCGATCATGATTCTGGCCATGACCTCGGACACGCTGACCCGCGGCCAGATGTTCGATGCTGCCTCCACCGTGCTGGCCCAGAGTCTGGCTCAGGTGGAGGGCATTGGGCAGGTCACGATTGGCGGCGGCGCTTTGCCGGCCGTCCGGGTGGAGTTGGACCCGAATCGGCTGTCGGCCAACGGCATTGCGCTGGACGCGGTGCGGCTGACGATCACGTCGGCCAACGCGAACCGCCCCAAGGGCTCGGTGGAGGAGGGCTCGCGTAGTTGGCAAATCGGCGCCAATGACCAGGCGCGCACCGCCGTCGACTATGCGCCGCTCATCATTCGCTACAAAAATGGAAGCGCGGTACGCTTGCAGGACGTGGGCTTGGTGCAAGATTCAGTACAAGATGTGCGTAACTACGGGGTGGCCAACGGTCAGCCGTCGGTGGTGCTGATTTTGTACAAACAGCCCGGCGCCAACATCATCGAGGCGGTGGACCGGGTGCGTGGTCTGCTGCCGCGCCTGCGTTCGCAGATTCCCGCCGCAATCGACCTGAATGTGGTGGTGGACCGCACGCCCACCATCCGCGCCTCGCTGTTTGAGGTGGAGCGTGCGCTGGCCATCTCCATCGGGCTGGTCATTCTGGTGGTGTTTCTGTTCCTGCGCAACGCCCGCGCGGCGCTGATCCCGAGCGTGGCGGTGCCGGTGTCGCTGGCCGGCACGCTGGGCGTGATGTACCTGGCCGGTTACAGCCTGGACAACCTGTCATTAATGGCCTTGACC
>JAZKHK010000043.1:10902-22902 GCA_040385425.1 Pseudomonadota bacterium
ACCGGCTTTGTGGTGGACGATGCCATCGTGGTGCTGGAGAACATCACCCGCCACATGGAGCGCGGCAAGTCCGCACTGGAGGCGGCCTTGGCCGGCGCGCGGGAAGTCGGCTTCACGGTGGTGTCGATCAGCCTGTCCTTGATTGCCGTGTTCATCCCCATCCTCTTGATGGGCGGCGTGGTCGGGCGCTTGTTTCGTGAGTTTGCCGTGGTGCTGTCGGCGGCGATTCTGGTGTCGATGGTGGTGTCCCTCACCACCACGCCCATGATGTGCGCCGCCCTGTTGAAACCGAAAACGGCATCCATCCCCACCCGCTGGTCGCGTGCGGCGGCCCGGGTTCAGTCCTGGGTGCTGCGCAATTACCGGCGCTCGCTGGGGCTGGCGCTGCGCCATCAGGCGCTGACCTTGCTGGTGTTTGTGGCGGTGGCGTCGCTCAATGTGTACCTGTACCGCACGATTGCGAAAGGCTTCTTCCCCCAGCAGGATACCGGGCGCATCATGGGCAATATCCAGGCCGACCAAAGTACCTCGTTCCAGGCCATGCAGCAGCGCCTGGACCGCTTTCTGGCCATCGTGCGGGCCGACCCGGCGGTGGAGAACGTGACCGGCTTCACCGGCGGCAGCCAGCGCAACACCGCCAACATGTTTATCTCGCTCAAACCGCTGTCGCAGCGCCGGGATTCTGCCGATCAGGTGGTGGCGCGGCTGCGCGGCAAATTGGCCCATGAGCCCGGCGCCAACCTGTTTCTGGTGCCGGTGCAGGACATCCGCATCGGCGGGCGCCAGGCCAATGCGCAGTACCAGTACACCTTGCAGTCGGATGACCTGGAAACCCTGCGTGCCTGGGAGCCGCGCATCCGCCGGGCCCTGATGCAACTGCCCGAGCTGGTGGACGTCAACAGCGACCAGCAGGACCGCGGGCTGCAGACCTCGCTGGTGATTGACCGCGACGCCATCACGCGCCTGGGTCTGTCCATGAGCGCCATCGACGCCACGCTCAACGACGCCTTCGGGCAACGCCAGGTGGGCGTGATCTACAACCCGTTGAACCAGTACCGGGTGGTGATGGAGCTGGCGCCGGAGTACCTGCAGAACCCCGATTCCTTGCGCCAGTTGATGTTCACCTCAAGTACCGGCGCCCAGATTCCCTTGTCGGCGTTTGCCAGGATGGAGTTGACCAATACGCCCTTGTCGATCAACCACCAGGGCGGCGCACCGGCCTCGACCATCAGTTTCAATTTGCCCATGGGCAGTTCTTTGTCGGATGCCACGGCGGCAGTTCACAACGCCATGGCGGAACTCGGCGTGCCGGTCACGGTGCGCGGCACCTTTGCGGGCACGGCCCAGGCCTTCAACGCCTCCTTGAGCAGCCAGCCGCTGCTGATTCTGGCGGCGCTGGTGACAATCTACCTGGTGCTGGGCATCCTGTATGAAAGCCTGATTCACCCGATCACGATTTTGTCCACGCTGCCGTCGGCCGGGGTGGGCGCCTTGCTGGCGCTGATGCTGTTCCAGACCGAGTTTTCCATCATCGCGTTGATTGGCGTGATTTTGTTGATTGGCATCGTCAAGAAGAACGCCATCATGATGATTGACTTTGCCATCGAGCGCCAGCGCCACGGCCACTTGACGGCGCCGCAGGCCATCTTTCGTGCCTGTCGCCTGCGCATTCGCCCGATTTTGATGACCACGGTGTCGGCCATCTTCGGCGCCATCCCGCTGGCGCTGGGCACCGGCGACGGCGCTGAGTTGCGCCAGCCGCTGGGCATTGCGGTGGTGGGTGGTTTAATTTTCAGCCAGCTGCTGACGCTTTACACGACACCGGTGATCTATGTGCTGATGGACCGTTTGCGGGTCTGGGGCGGGCAGCGCTTCAGTCGATCTCCGAAACAAGACGATGCCAATTCTTCAATGGCCATGGCGGGCGATATTTCATGAACCTTCAAACTCTCAAACCGACGACCGCCCAGGTGACTCCCCTGGCGCTGACTTTCTTGTTGCTGGGTCTGGCCGGCTGTGCCCCCTTGGCGCCTTACCAGAAGCCCGTGATGGAGGTGCCGTCGGCCTTCAAGGAAGCTCCGCTGTGGCAGGCGGCCCGTGTGCAGGCCGATCAGGTGCCCGACGACTGGTGGCGTCTGTTCAAGGACCCGGCGCTGGACCAGTTGCAGGCGGATTTGGCTTTGGGCAACGAAAACCTCAAGGCCAGTGTGGCGCAGTTCCAGGCGGCCCGGGCCGCCCTGGGCCTCAGCCGGGCAGCGCTCTCGCCCATCTTGGGGGCGACGGCGGGAGTCACGCGGGGCAGCAGCGGGGTGGATAACGCCAACATCGCCAACGCCTATTCGGTGGGCGCCAATGCCAGTTGGGAACTGGATCTGTGGGGCCGCTTGTCCGGCGGGGTGGCGGTGTCGCAAGCCAAGCTCCAGGCCAGCCAGGACGATCTGGCCGCCGTGCGCCTGTCGCTGCAAGCGACCTTGGCACAAACTTATTTTTCATTGCGTGCGGCCGAAACCCAGGGTTCGCTGCTGGCGAGTGCGGTGGCGGCTTACCAGCGTTCGCTGGCGTTGACGCAAAACCGGTATGCGGCCGGGGTGGCGTCGAGTGCCGACGTGGCGCAGGCGCAAACGCAGCTCAAATCGACGCAGGCCCAGTTGATTGAGGCCCGCAGTGCACGCGCCCAACTGGAACACGCCCTGGCGATTTTGTTGGGCAAACCACCGGCCAGTTTCAGCCTGGCGCCGACGGCGATCCTGCCCTTGATGCCGAATGTGCCTGTGCAGTTGCCGGCAACGCTGCTGGAGCGGCGTCCTGACATAGCCGCTGCTGAGCGACGCGTGGCGGCCGCCTATGCCCAGGCCGGCGTCGCCCACGCAGCCTATTTTCCGGCGTTGACCTTGTCCGGCAGTGCGGGTTACCGGGGGGCGAGTCTGGGGGATTTGGTCAGTGCGCCGAACCTGTTCTGGTCGCTCGGGCCTGCTTTGGCGCTTTCGGTGCTGGATGGCGGGGCGCGGCGAGCGACTGAAGACGCCGCCCGGGCCACGACCGATCAGGCGGTGGCGGCGTACCGCCAGACGGTGCTGACTGCGCTGCAGGAAGTGGAAGACAACCTGGTGCTGGCCGCCAGTCTACAAGAAGAAGACGCCGTCCAGGTCGAGGCGCTGGCGGCGGCCCGAAAGGCGCTGGATGTGGTCACCCACCAGTACCAGGCGGGCACGGTGAGCTATCTCAATGTCGTGACGGCGCAAACGGCCGCCTTGTCGGTTGAACGCAGTCTGCTGGAGGTGCGCAATCGCAGACTCTTGGCGGGGGCGCAGTTGCTCAAGAATCTGGCGGGGCGCTGGGAGCGGGTTGACGGATAGCACGGCAGGTCGTCCTGACGGGCCGGTCAAGCTGCGGACTTTGGCGATGGGCGCATTCAGCGCCCTACAATGAAAGCCAACTCCTTTTGAATATGAAGATCCTTATTTCCAATGACGATGGCTATCAGGCGCCCGGCATCGTGGCACTCTATGAAGCCCTGAAAGACGTGGCCGAGGTGGAGGTGATTGCACCGGAGCACAACAACAGCGCCAAATCGAACGCGCTGACCCTGCATACCCCTTTGTACGTGACCCGGGCCAGCAATGGTTTTCGCTACATCAATGGCACGCCGGCGGATTGCGTGCACATTGCCTTGACCGGCCTGTTGGGGTATCGGCCGGATCTGGTGGTCTCGGGTATCAACAACGGTGCCAACATGGGCGACGACACCATTTACTCCGGCACGGTGGGCGCCGCCATGGAAGGTTATCTGTTCGGCATCCCGGCCATTGCCTTTTCCCAGGTGGACCGGGACTGGGTGCATCTGGCGTCCGCTGCCAGCAAGGCGCGCGATCTGGTGTTGCAGATGTCGCAGCAGAATCTGGTGGGGAGCAGCCCCTGGTTGCTCAATGTCAATATTCCCAACTTGCCGTTTGACGAGATTGGTCATGTGAAGCTGTGCCGACTGGGACGGCGCCATGCCGCCGAGGCCGTGATTACCCAGGTGAGTCCGCGCGGTGAGACCATGTACTGGATCGGTGCGGCCGGAGCAGCCAAGGATGACGCCGACGGCACTGATTTTCACGCCACCACCCAGGGCCATATCGCGATCACGCCCTTGAAGGTGGACCTGACGGACCATGATCACCTGGGTTATTGGGCCCAGACTGCCGCCAGACTGGCGAGCGCGACCTGACATGCCGATGAAAGAACGCCCGTCTTTCCCCGCCCGCCTGGATTTCTCGGCCGGCAAACTCAAAGGCAACCGTCCTGCGTTCGGGGTCACTCCTCACAATGCGTTGAGCCCGGCCAAGCCGCCGCAGACGTTGAACCGGGCCATTCCACAGGGCGTTGGACTGGACTCCAGCGCGGTGCGGATGAACATGGTCAACAAACTGGCAGGGCGAGGCATTACCGACCCGATGGTGTTGACGGCCATGAGAACGATTGAGCGGCACCGGTTTGTGGACAGTGCTTTGGTCAATCAGGCCTACGAAGACACGAGTCTGCCGATTGGTCTGGGGCAGACCATCTCCAAACCCGGCGTGGTGTCCCGAATGGCGGAACTGCTGCGCAATGGCGCTTCGGGCCGCTTGGGGCGCGTGCTGGAAATCGGCACCGGCTGTGGCTATCAAGCCGCCGTGCTGAGTTTGCTGGCGGACGAGGTGTACAGCATTGAGCGCCTGCGCGGCTTGCATGACAAGGCGCGTGAAAATCTACGGCATTTGCGCTTGGCCAACTTGCATCTCCTGTTTGGTGATGGAATGGAAGGCTACGCTAAGGGTGCCCCTTATGCCGCCATCATTGCGGCCGCAGGAGGGGAGGCCGTGCCCCAGGCATGGATTGATCAGCTGGCGATGGGTGGGCGCCTGGTGGCGCCTGTGTCGGCCGGTGCTAGCTCGACTCGGCAGCAAGCGCTGGTGGTCATTGATAAAACCCTGCAGGGTTTACGGCAAACGGTGCTTGAGGCGGTTCACTTTGTCCCTCTAAAATCGGGCATTGCATAAAGGGAGTTGTATGTTTGGTTTGAATGCTCGTCTGGGCTCAACTTTGGCGGTGGTAGCGGTTAGCTTGATGCTGGGCGGGTGTGGCTCCAAATCACTCAACCGCGCGCCGGTGGAAGATCGGGGCAATGGCAACAAAGCAGCCTCCGTGGTGATGGACCCCACGACCCAGGCCGTCAAACAGCCTCCTGGATTCGAGAATGCGGGCAAGCCCGGCTATTACACGGTCAAACCCGGTGAAACGCTGATCCGGATCGGTCTGGATCACGGGCAAAGTCATAAAGACATTGTTCGCTGGAATAACCTGGACAACCCGAACCGTATCGAAGTGGGTCAGGTGTTGCGCGTGGTGCCGCCTGTTGCCAGCGGTGTGGTGAGCAAACCGGTTCCGTCGGGCAATGCAACGCCAGTGGCTTCCGCCCCGGCGCGTGCGACCAGCGCAGAGAAGCCAGAAAAGCCCGCTACTGCGGCATCGGCAACGGCCAGTTCCCCGGCCAGTGCGACACCGGTCCCGAGTAGTTCGGCTCCTGCACCTGCGCCGGCTCCCGCTGCCTCAGCCGATGATGAGATTGCCTGGATCTGGCCAACCAATGGCACGGTGTTGGCCGGCTTTGATGAAGTCAAGAACAAGGGCCTGGATATCGGCGGCTCGGCGGGCGACCCCGTGGTGGCGGCGGCCGATGGTCGTGTGGTGTATGTCGGGGCCGGCTTGCGCGGCTATGGCAACCTGATCATCCTGAAGCACAACAACACGTTTCTGACTGCCTATGCCCATAACCAGACCCTGCTGATCAAAGAGGACCAGTCGGTGCGCAAGGGCCAGAAAATTGCCGAAATGGGCAGCAGCGATGCCGACCGCGTCAAGCTGCATTTTGAAGTTCGCCGTCAGGGCAAACCGGTGGACCCTGCCAAGTATCTGCCGCCCCGGTAACAGGACTATGCCGTGAAAAAATGCCCCGTCAATGGCACTGGTTTATCCGCCAGTCTCCAGACAGGCGGGGCGTCGGATTCTCTATCAAATGTGCCTCTAGCCCCCGTAGACAGTGCGCCGGAAGCTATTGATTTTGTAGCGGATCAACCTTTTTCAGAGATCACCTTGCCGACCGATGCGTCGGGCGAGTCGGGTGATGCGCTGACCGTGTACCTGCGCAACGTGCGCCGCACCGGACTGTTTACCGCACAAGAAGAGTTTGAGTTCGCCACCAAGGCCCGCGCTGGCGACTTTGCCGCCCGCCAGAGCATGATTGAACACAATCTGCGGCTGGTGGTCAGCATCGCCAAGGCCTACATGGGCCGTGGCGTGCCGATGTCTGACCTGATCGAAGAGGGCAATCTGGGCTTGATGCATGCCATTGACAAGTTTGAACCCGAGCGCGGCTTCCGTTTCTCCACCTATGCCACCTGGTGGATTCGCCAATCGGTCGATCGCGCCTTGATGCAGCAGGGGCGGGCGGTGCGCCTGCCCGTGAATGTGGTCAGGGAATTGCAGCAGGTGCTGCGAGCCCGCCGGGCCTTGGAAAATGATGCCAGTTTTGTGGCCCATCGGCCCGATGGCATTCGGGTGGAAGATATTGCCGCCTTTTTGGGGCGCGATTTGGTGGAAGTGGCCGATTTACTGGCCTTGGCTGAAGCTCCCCGGTCGCTCGACGCCCCTCGGGACCGCTCTGGCGAGAACCACACCCTGGGTGATTCGCTGGTGGATGAGATCACCGTGGACCCCTCGGGTGTGACGCAGGCCCATGAGGTGGCGCGCTTGCTGGAAGACTGGATCAACACCTTGTCCGACCGTGAAAAAGAGATTCTGGAAGGCCGGTTTGGTCTGCATGACCGGGAGCCCGAAACCCTGGACGTGCTCAGCTTGCGTTTGGGGCTGACCCGCGAGCGCGTGCGGCAGGTGCAAAACGAAGCGTTGGCCAAACTCAAGCGCTATCTGGGGCGCCGGGGCATCACCCAGCAAGCGCTGCTTTGAGCGGTGGTGGGCTGGCGCAAGGCCCGACCCTGAGACAATAGCGTCATGACTGACGAAATCAATAAAACTGACAATTTCCCGCCCGACTGGCTTTTGGTCGAGTCGCTGGACCTCGAAGCCCAAGGCGTGGCCCACCGGGCCGATGGCAAGGTGGTGTTCATCAAGGGCGCGTTGCCGTTCGAGCTGGTGAGCGCCAATGTGCACCGCAAAAAGAATAACTGGGAACAAGGCATCGTGAGCGCGATTCACCGCGAGTCTTCGCAGCGTGTCAAACCCGGTTGTCCCCATTTCGGCTTGCACGAAGGCGCTTGCGGCGGTTGCAAGATGCAGCATCTGCATGTGGGCGCACAAGTGGCCGTCAAGCAGCGGGTGCTCGAAGACAACCTGTGGCATTTGGGCAAGGTCAAGGCTGACAATATCTTGCGACCGATTGAAGGTCCGGCCTGGGGTTACCGCTATCGGGCACGAATTTCAGTGCGCCATGTGCGCAAAAAAGGCACGGTGCTGGTCGGTTTTCATGAGCGCAAAAGCGGTTATGTGGCCGACATGAAAGAGTGCCATGTGTTGCCGCCCCATGTGAGCGATTTGTTGCTGCCCTTGCGTGCGTTGATCACGTCCATGGAGGCGATGGACACCTGCCCGCAGATCGAACTGGCTTGTGGCGATTCGGTGACCGCCTTGGTACTGCGTCACATGGAACCCTTGAGCCAGGGCGATTTGGCCCTGCTGCGCGCCTTTGCGCAGGCCCATGCCGGCGTGCAGTGGTGGTTGCAGCCCAAGGGGCCGGAAACGGTGCATTTGCTGGATGCGGGTGGCGAAGAGTTGAGTTACGACTTGCCGGAGTTCGGCATCCACATGCCGTTCAAGCCCACAGACTTCACACAGGTCAACCCGCACATCAACCGCGTTTTGGTGTCACGTTCCTTGAGGCTGTTGGATGCCAACAAAGAAGAGCGGGTGATCGACTGGTTCTGCGGCCTGGGTAACTTCACACTGCCCATTGCCACGCAGGCGCGGGAAGTGTTGGGCGTGGAGGGCAGCGAAGCCCTGGTCGCCCGTTCTCGTGAAAATTACAAGACAAATCAGGCTCTAGCCCCCGCCAGCCGTGCGCTGGCAGCTACTAGTTTTGTAGCGAGAAATTTGTTTGAAATGACGCCTGAGGTGCTGATTCAGGATGGACGGGCTGATAAATGGCTGGTTGATCCCCCGCGTGAAGGGGCGATTGCCCTGGTGCAGGCACTGGCAGACTTGCATCAGCAAAAGCTGGACCCGCTAGCCCATCCGCCTACCGCCGGTGCGGAACACTGGGCGCCGCCCAAACGCATTGTGTATGTGAGCTGCAACCCATCCACTTTGGCGCGCGATGCGGATGTGCTGGTGCATCAGGCGGGCTATCGCTGTTCTTCAGCGGGCGTGGTCAATATGTTCCCCCACACGGCCCATGTGGAGAGCATGGCGGTGTTTGACCTGGAAGAGTGAAAGGGTCAGTGCGGCGCGCTGGCTGGCTTCATTCAGTGCGCAGCAGCTTTCTTTTCAGCCTTGGTTCCTGCTTTGGGTTTGGATTCAGGCTCGTCAACCATGATTTCTTCAACTGGTTCGGGTTTGCCCGCCGTGGCGCGAATTCCTTCCAGTTTGTTCTCCCGCATGTACTGGTCCATGTCTTTCCAGCCGGTGAACATGTCGGCTTTGGACGCTTTCTCTTTCTGATTGAGGATGTAGCAGTCCTCAATGCTGCGTAAGCCGAACCGGCAGGCGCCACCAATGGCTTTGGCATCGGCCTCGCGCTGGGCGATTTTCGGGTCAGGTCCCAGGCCAGGAATGTCACAGCCTGCCAGCAGCAAGGCAATAACAGGAATAAGCAGGCGTAGGTTCATAGAGGGGACGGAGAGGAATATAAGAGTCTTATCGGCATATCAGGTACTTATATTGAGCGCTGTAGCCGGTGTAAACCCAAGAAAAAAGACCCTTAAAGGGCCTTTTTTCAGCAGGGGCGAAGATAAATTCAATCGCGTTCGCCGCCAAAGATGCCAAGGAGTGCCAGCAGGCTCTGGAATACATTGATGATGTCCAGGTACAAAGCCAGTGTGGCGCTGATGTAATTGGTTTCGCCGCCGTCCACGATCTGTTTCAGGTCATAGAGCATGTAGGCGCTGAAAACACCAATGGCGGCTACCGAGATGGCCATCATGCCGGCTGTTGAGCCAACGAAGATATTGATGACGCCGCCAATCATGATGGCAATGGCACCGACGAACAGCCACTTGCCCATGCCGGAGAGGTCGCGCTTGATCACGCTGGACAGACTGGCCATCACAAAAAACACGCCTGCCGTGCCTGCAAAGGCGGTCATGATCAGATCGGAACCGTTTTTGAAACCCAGCACCATGGCAATCATGCGCGACAGCATCAAGCCCATGAAGAAGGTGAACCCCAGCAGCACAGGCACACCGGCGGCCGAGTTTTTGGTTTTCTCAATGGCGTATATGAACCCGAATGCGCCACCCAAAAATACGATCATGCCCAAGCCACCGCCCAATGAGCGGGTGATGCCGGTCGCCACGCCCAGCCAAGCACCGAGCACGGTGGGAACCAGGCTCAAAGCCAGCAGCCAGTACGTGTTGCGCAGCACCTTGTTGCGCTGCTCGACCGACGCAACATAGCCGTAGTCGCGGTCAATGGATTGAACGTTGTTCGTCATACTCAAACTCCTTGATGTTCTGCACGCTGCAGTTTGGGGGGATTCTAGGGTGAATCAAGGGCTTCCATGGAAATGATTCCATTTGGCTGCCTACTTTTTGTAAGGATACTTTCACCCGTAATAAGGCCAAAGTGCAGTCCAGCTTCCCTTATGCTCGATTCCTGATTCAAAACCTATAACCATTATGAAAAACAAATTCACCCTCGAACTGTCCGATGTCAAAGCCATTGCGGCGGCAGCCGAAGCCGAAGCGCTTAAAAACAACTGGGCCGTCACCATTGCCATCGTGGACGACGGCGGCCATTTGCTGTGGTTGCAGCGTCTGGATGGGGCGGCAGCAATTTCTGCCCACATTGCACCAGCCAAGGCGCACACCGCCGCCTTGGGCCGGCGTGAAAGCAAAGTGTACGAAGATGTCGTCAACGGCGGACGCACCTCGTTTCTGAGTGCGCCCGAGATCAAAGGCTTGCTTGAGGGCGGTGTGCCCATCATGAAAGACGGGCAGTGCCTGGGTGCCGTCGGGGTCAGCGGCGTCAAGTCCAGTGAAGACGCCCAGATCGCCAAAGCGGGCATTGCCGCGGTGGGTTTGTAAAAAGCATCCAACTTGCGCAGTCACGTCTGCGCAGGTTCATGGAACGATTGGCTTCAGCGCAGGTTGCCAGTGTGTCCGAGAGAGTACCGGCCAGGCTGCGGCCACACGGTCAAACCATGGGGCTCTTGCCCAACTTTGATTTGTACAACTGCTCCGCTCGTCGTGTCGATGCGATAAACCTTGTCATCGAAGCGGCCCGAGAGCCATAGCCATTTGCCGTCGCTGCTGACGTTACCCATGTCCGGGCTGCCGCCGCCGGGAATGAGCCACTGCGCTGTGACCTTCTCGGTGGCGAAGTCGATCACGGTGACGCCGCCGCCGCCCTTGGGCTTGCCATGAATCTTGTGCGTGCCCCGGTTGGCAACGTACAAGCTTTTGCCGTCGCGGCTGGGATACAGACCGTGGGCTGCGAGGCCGGTCGCAATGAAACCAACCTCTTTGAGCGCCTCGCCGTCAACAATGTGCACGCCGTCTGCGCTCATGTCGGCCACATAGAAGCGCTTGCCATCGGGCGAGATGCGGATGTCTTGCGGCATGCCCTTGGTGGATGTGCAGATTTCCGTGGTGCTGGGATCGAAGGGTTTCGTCTTGTCTTCCTTGTAGCGCGTGCGTGGCATCTCCAGTTTCAAATAACCAGTGACACTACGATTGATCAGATCGATTTTGACCAGTGAGCCTTCAAATTCACAGGTAAACAGGGCGTAGCGGCCATCGATCGAAAAGTCTGCATGGTTGATGCCGCCGCACTTGGGTGTATCGATCGAATACTGCAACTGCATGGAGTGAGGGTCACGGAAGTCGAGCCGCTTGTGCGCCTCCGCAACCACAATGGCCGATTTGCCATCCGGCGTGAAATACATGTTGTACGGATCATCGACGGGGATTGACTTGCCGGGCTTGCCGGTACGCGGGTCAATCGGGGTCAAACTGCCATCTTTGCGGCGTTCGGCGTTATTGCCCACCCAAAGTGTCTTCAAATCCCATGAGGGAATGATGTGTTGCGGTGCATGGCCCACTTTGAATTTATCAACCACTTTCATGGTGGCGGGGTTGATGACATAAACGTCGTGTGACCGCAGGTTGGGGACATAGATGCGCTCCAGATCGTCGCGAACTGCGGGGCTCATATGCATCGAACCCGTTTCGCTGTAGAGGTTGTGCGTATCAATCACCGGCGGCATGCCGGGGAGGGTCACTAGGGGTTCTGCAGGGGCGGCGACCGGCGCAGCACCGAAAACTGTGCTTGCTGCAACGGCGCCTGCCACGGCAAGCAGGGTCAGGGAAGGTGCGATAAATCGGTGTTTTTTCATGGTCGTTTTATGGATTGAATTACTTGCCCAGGCTAACGATGTTCTCGGGTCAGGGCTTGAATGGCGGCAACGGATGTCTGGATGATCTGCTGAACTCCCAATTGTCCTAGTTCCACGGAAGCTCTATGGGGGTCGCCGTCAATACCATCGCGTTTATTTGCTTTTGAGGCACCTGCAAGCGCCTCCGTGCGCACAAGAGATTTGTCAACGGCCAAGGCCAGTGAGGTGTCAGCCAGACCGGCATGGCGTCCGATTTCGAAATCGCTATAGCCGCGGCCTCTCAAGGCGGCAACGTAGGCATTTTGCGTCACGTTGTAGTACTCCAGCAGTGCATGCACGCGGCAAGCCGGATCGCTGGCCCACTCGCGGTTGAGACGGCCGGCCACGTTTTTTTCGTTCTTTTGGTAGCT
>JAZKHK010000044.1:0-5049 GCA_040385425.1 Pseudomonadota bacterium
ACCATGGATTTTGGCAACGAAGCCAACGAAATCCGCGCGCTCAAACGCATCATGGAACGCGGCTTTGTGTACCGTGGCCTCAAACCCGTGTACTGGTGTTTTGACTGCGGCTCGTCGCTGGCCGAGTTTGAAATCGAATACGCCGACAAGAAGTCGCAAACGCTGGATGTGGCTTTCTTGAGCGCCGAACCAGCCAAGCTGGCCGCCGCCTTTGGCCTGGAAGCGCTGAGCAAAGACGCTTTTGCCGTCATTTGGACCACCACCGCCTGGACCATTCCGGCCAACCAGGCGCTGAATCTGAACCCGGAACTGACCTACGCCTTGGTCGATACCGAGCGCGGTCTGCTGGTGCTGGCCGAGAGCCTGGTCGAAAAGTGCATGGAGCGCTACCAGCTCACCGGCACCGTGGTCGCTACCACGCAGGGTAAAAACCTGGCCGGCCTGAACTTCAAACACCCGCTGGCCCATGTGGACGCCGGTTACGACCGCCTGAGCCCGATTTACTTGGCCGACTACGCCACCGCCGATGACGGCACCGGCATCGTCCACTCCGCCCCGGCTTACGGGGTAGAGGATTTCAACTCCTGCGTCGCGCATGGCATGAAATACGACGACATCCTGAACCCGGTGCAAGGCAACGGCGCCTACGCGCCCGAGTTGCCTCTGTTTGGCGGCCAACACATCTGGAAAGCCTGCCCGGTCATCATCGACACGCTGCGCGACGCCGGTCGCCTGTTTTGCACCACCGACATCGTTCACAGCTACCCGCACTGCTGGCGCCACAAGACGCCCGTGATCTACCGCGCTGCCGCCCAGTGGTTCATCCGCATGGACGACGGCGTGGGGGTGTTCACCAAGGACAAGGCGCCCAAATCGCTGCGCCAACTGGCGCTGGACGCGATTGAAGAAACCTCGTTCTACCCCGAAAACGGCAAAACCCGTTTGCGCGACATGATCGCCGGCCGGCCCGACTGGTGCATCAGCCGCCAGCGCAGCTGGGGTGTGCCCCTGCCTTTCTTTTTGCACAAAGACAGTGGCGAGTTGCACCCCCGCACCATGGAGATTCTGGACATCGCCGCCGACATGATCGAGCAAGGCGGCGTCGAGGCCTGGAGCAAAGTCACGACCGAAGAAATTCTGGGCGCAGTGGATGCCGAGCACTACAGCAAGAGCACCGACATTCTCGAAGTCTGGTTTGACTCCGGGACCACCCACACCACGGTGCTCAAGGGCTCGCACGCGGGTGCCGGTCACGAAAGTGGCCCGGAAGCCGACCTGTACCTCGAAGGGCACGACCAGCACCGCGGCTGGTTCCACTCCTCCTTGCTGACAGCCTGCGCCATGTACGGCCGCGCGCCCTACAAAGGCATCCTGACCCACGGTTTTACCGTGGACAGCAAGGGCCACAAGATGAGCAAGAGCCAGGGCAATGGCGTGGACCCGCAGGAGACATCCAAGAAGCTCGGCGCCGAGATCATCCGCCTGTGGGTGGCCGCCAGCGACTACTCGGGCGACATTGCCGGGGACGACAAAATTCTGGCGCGCGTGGTGGACACCTACCGACGCATCCGCAACACGCTGAAATTTTTGCTGGCCAACGTCAGCGACTTTGACCCTACTGTGGATGCCGTACCGCTGGACCAGATGCTGGAGATTGACCGCTACGCCCTGAGCCGCGTGGCGCAGTTGCAAAGCGACATCCTGGCGCATTACGAGGTCTATGAGTTTCACCCGGTGGTCGCCAAGCTGCAGATTTACTGCTCGGAAGACCTCGGCTCGTTCTACCTTGACGTGCTGAAAGACCGGCTCTACACCACGGCGCCGAAGTCCCTGGCGCGTCGCAGTGCACAAACCGCGCTGTGGCAGATCACGCAAGCGATGCTGCGCCTGATGGCGCCGTTCCTGAGCTTCACCGCGGAAGAAGCCTGGGCCGTTTTGGGCACCGCAGGGAAAACACCGGCGACCACCCAGGAATCGATTTTCATGGACACCTATGTCCAGTGCGCCGCCCCTGACGCAACCCTGCTGACCAAGTGGTCCCGCATCCGCGAACTCCGTGATGCGGTGAACAAGGACATCGAGGTCCTGCGGGCCGACGGCCAGGTTGGTTCCTCGCTGCAGGCCAATGTCACGCTCACGGTGGGCGCCGATGACTACGCGCTACTAACCAGCCTGGGCGGCGATCTGAAATTCGTCTTCATCACATCCGCTATCGATTTAGTAGCTGGTGACGCACTATCCATCGAGGCTAGAGCCTCAAATGGCATCAAATGCGAACGCTGCTGGCATTATTGCGACGACATTGGCGTGGACGCTGCCCATCCGACCCTGTGCGGCCGCTGCACCAGCAACCTGTATGGCGCTGGCGAAACGCGAGCGTTTGCCTGATGGCCCGCAAATCCAGTTTCGGGTCCGCCTCCAGCAATGGCGGGATGTTGCAATGGTTGGGGCTGGCGTTCATTATTTTGATCGCGGACCAGTTCACCAAAGTGCTCATCGTCGGCTACTACCACCTGGGCGACAGCACCTATGTCACCAGCTTCTTCAATGTGGTGCGGGCGCACAACAGCGGGGCGGCCTTCTCGTTTCTGGCCGGTCAATCGGGCTGGCAACGCTGGGTTTTCACCGTCGTCGGACTGCTGGCAGCGGCCCTGATTTTGTGGATGCTGAAGTCGCACGCCGGGCAAAAGCTCTTTTCATTCGCCATGGCCTGCATTCTGGGCGGCGCCATCGGCAACGTGATTGACCGCCTGATGTATGGCTACGTGGTGGACTTTCTGGACTTCCACTGGCACAACTGGCATTTTCCGGCCTTCAACATTGCCGACAGCGCCATCACCATCGGCGCAGCCTGCCTGATTCTGGACGAACTGCTACGCGTGCGCCGCACACGTTGACCGCTCTATTTTTTATAGCTGCTCACGCATATGCAGCAAGGGCTAGAGCCATAAAAGGCTTATAAAGTCAAAATTGTGCAGCCCGTGGTCTTGCGGGCCTCCAGGTCGCGGTGCGCCTGCTGCACGTCTTCCAGCTTGTAGCGCTGGTCGATGCGGATAGTGACTTTGCCGCTGGTCACGGCTTCAAACAGATCATCGGCCATGGCCTGCGTGCTTTCGCGCGTGGCAATGTGATTGAACAGGGTTTGGCGTGTCACATACAGCGAGCCTTTGGCACCCAGAATACCGGGGGCAAACGGCGCCACCGGCCCTGACGCATTGCCAAAACTGGCCATCAGGCCGAACGGCGCCAGGCAATCCAGCGACTTGTCCCAGGTGTCTTTGCCGATGGAGTCATAGACCACCTTCACGCCTTTGCCGCCGGTGATGTCCTTCACCCGGGCCAGAAAATCTTCCGTGGAATAGTTGATGACGAAGGCCGCGCCATGCTCTTTGGCCAGGGCGCATTTGGCATCCGAACCCGCCGTACCAATCAACTGCAGGCCCATGGCGCGCGCCCACTGGCAGGCAATCAGGCCGACGCCACCGGCCGCGGCATGGAACAACACAAAGTCACCGGGATTCAAACCGCCCTGCGGCTGGGTGCGCTTGAGCAGGTATTGCGCAGTCAGGCCCTTGAGCATCATGGCGGCGCCGGTCTCGAACGAAATGGCATCGGGCAGCTTGCACACGCACTTGGCGGGCATGACCCGCAGCTCGCAATAACTGCCCGGCGGCTGGCTGGCGTAGGCCGCGCGGTCGCCCACTTGCAGGTGAGTCACGCCCTCGCCCACCGCCTCCACCACCCCGGCGGCTTCCATGCCGAGTTGCAGCGGCATCGGCATGGCGTACAGCCCGCTGCGCTGGTACACGTCGATAAAGTTCAGCCCGACCGCATGGTGGCGAATCCGGATCTCTCCGGGGCCTGGCTCCCCCACAGTCACTTGCACGAGTTTGAGCTGTTCAGGGCCGCCGTTTTGGTCGATGCGAATGGCGCGGGACGTGAGTTGGGTCATACAGAGTTCTCTTGTGGTTGGAGGTGGCCAATATCGTGCCATGAAACCGTACAAGGCGTCACGTCAAGGACATAAAGGCGTGAATTGACTTGTTACAGTCTTGCCATGCACCCCAAACTCACGCCCACTGCCGCCCTCTTGTTGACCTTGTCGCCCCTGCTGTGGGCCGGCAACGCCGTGGTGGGCCGGCTGGTCAGTGAGCTGGTGTCGCCCATGGCGCTGAACTTTTTGCGCTGGACACTGGCGTTTTCCTTGATGCTGCCGCTGGCCGGCCCGGTGCTGCAGCGCAGCAGCCTGCTGTGGCCCAACTGGCGGCGTTTTGCGATCCTGGGGCTGCTCAGCGTGGGCGGCTACAACGCCTTGCTGTATTTGGCGCTCAACACGTCCACGCCCATCAATGTGACGCTGGTGGGGTCGAGCATGCCGGTCTGGATGCTGCTGATCGGTCGCCTGTTTTTTGGCGCTCCCATCTCGCAGCGCCAACTGCTGGGGGCGGCACTGTCGATTGCCGGCGTGCTGCTGGTGCTGTGCCGGGGCCAGCTTGACTTGCTGCTGGAGGTGCGGCTGGTGCCGGGCGATTTGTACATTCTGCTGGCATCGGCAGGCTGGGCCTATTACAGCTGGATGCTGGCCCGGCCCACCACGGAACCCCAGAGCATCCGCTCGAACTGGTCCGCTTTTTTGCTGGCGCAACTGGCGTTTGGCTGGGCCTGGTCCGCCCTGTTTGCCGGCAGCGAATGGGCGCTGGGCAAAGCCCATATCAACTGGAGCTGGCTTTTTGCCGCGGCCCTGGCCTTTATTGCCGTGGGCCCGGCCCTCATTGCCTACCGTGCCTGGGGCGCGGGCGTAGGCCGGGCGGGGCCGGCAGTCGCCGGTTTCTTTACCAACCTGACGCCACTGTTCACCGCCCTGCTTTCCAGCGCCTTCTTAGGCGAGCCCCCCCGGCTGTACCACGTGCTGGCGTTTGCCCTGATTGTGGGCGGCATCGTGGTGTCGTCACGACGCTAGCTGGTTTTATTGCGCCTGAAAGCCGCTGGCTTTGATAATGCGCGCCCAGGTCTGGCTGTAAGCGCGTTCGCGGGTGCTCAGTTGTTGTG
>JAZKHK010000044.1:5059-41302 GCA_040385425.1 Pseudomonadota bacterium
TGTAACCCACCGTCAGCCCCATGGTGGTGAGGCGGTCCTTCACATCGGGCATCGCCACCACCTTGGCCACGGCAGCCGAGAAACGGTCGATCGTGGCCTTGGGCGTGCCAGTAGGCGCAAAAATGCCGTAGTACGGAACATCTTCAAACCCGGCCAGTCCCAGCTCGGCAAACGTGGGCACATCCGGCAGGGCCGCCTGGCGCGTGCCACCCAGCACCGCCACCACGCGCACTTTGCCGGCCTTGTGGTTCTCGATGAAATCCGGCACGGACGCCACGCCCGCATTGATCTGGTTGCCCAGCATGTCGCCGATCATGGGCGCGCTGCCCCGGTAAGGCGCGGACTGCAGGTCCAGCTTGTACTTCTGGCCGATGAGCTTGACCAAAAACTCAGGCACCGAGGCCGGCGCAGGCACCCCCACCGTGCCTTTGCCCGCACCCTGATTGCGCACCCAAGCCACGTACTCGTTCATGGACTTGGCAGGCGTGCCGCCTGACACCGCCAACGCATTGACAAAGGTCGCAAATCCGGCCACCGCGACAAAATCTTTGGCGGGTTCAAAACCCGGGTTTTTCACCACCAGCGGCAAGATGGAGATGGTGTGGTCATGCGACAGGAAAAAGGTGCTGCCATCGGCTGGCGCCGCTTTCAGGGCCTGCGCCGCAATCTGGCCACCGGCACCGGCCCGGTTCTCGACCAGCACGGTGGTGCCCAACTCGGTTTTCAGCTTCTCGGCCAGCGTGCGGGCAATGGCATCGGTGCCGCCACCTGCCGGAAAACCCACCATCAGCTTGATGATGCCGGTCTGCGCCTGGGCCAGACCACCCAGCACCAAAGCACCGAGCAGTAAGGAGGTACGAAATGCGCGAGACAAGCGCTGCACGGGGGATCTGACCATGGGAACTCCAGTTGAGAAAATATGAAACAAGGATGCTGAAATTTAACACCAGAATTCGGCGTTTATCCAAGCCCGGAGGGGTCTTGTCTGTTGCTCAATTGTCGTCATCCAGTTGCCCGAACTGCAGAACAGACGACCATAGCGAAATATCAAGTGGGCGCCAGACAGTTTGACAAAAATACTCTTTTGACACGAATCCATTTCTAGAACCAATTTGATGGCAGAAGGATTCTGAAATGCAAAAAAATGGTTTTGAAGGTCTTGCAGGAGGATGGCCGTCAAATGCAACAAGTGCTAACCAAACGCAACACGCTCCTCCTGGTAGCCGTGCTGGCCTTATGGCGTTTATACCTGTCGTCGGCGTTGCAACTGCATCCCGATGAGGCTTATTACTGGTTGTGGTCGCGCTACCTGGATGTAAGCTACTTTGACCATCCGCCCATGGTCGCTTATTTCATCTGGGTCAGCACATTTTTTTCAAAATCAGAACTGTGGGTCCGATTTTCAGGAACGCTTGTGTTGCTGCTCTTGAGCGGCCTCATGTGGCGAATCGCCATGCAGCTCTTCAAAAGCGAGCCCGTGGCGGCGGGCAGCGTCCTGCTGTTCAACCTCTACCCAATGACCATGTTGGGCATGATCGTCATCACGCCGGATGTCCCGGTCCTCTTGTTTTGCTCCGTCAGCGTTTACTTGTTTTGGCGGATCATGGACAGTCAGCAAACCTGGCTGTGGTATCCCCTGGGCGTGACTTTTGGCATGGCACTGCTATCCAAATACACCGCCGTGCTGATGGTGCCGTGCTTTCTTCTCTATTTGCTCTTGACGGAAGAGCGCCGATGGCTGAAAACCGTCCATCCCTATCTGGCGATGGGGGTCGGATTTTTGTGTTTTCTTCCGGTGGTATTTTGGAACAGTGGCAACGAATGGGTGTCTTTCATCTTCCAGTTGAAACATGGTCTGGATGCGAATAATTTCAACGCCAGCAATGCGGCCCAATACACCGCAGGGCAAATGCTGATTGCCGGACCGATCACCTGGCTACTGGGCATGTACGCCGCCGGGGTGAGCTGGTACCGCAGGGACAAAAATACCCTGCTGCTGGCTTGTACGGCCGTTCCTGTCATCTTATTCTTTGGCTTCACATCGTTCAGGAAACTGGCCGGCCCGAACTGGCCGGCCTTTGCCTACTTCTCGTTCAGCCTGCTGGTCAGCCAATATGGCCTGGCTGGTTATTCAAAAATACGGCGCTCACTGTGGTCGGCTGCGCTGCTGTCCACGTTCGCGTTGTCGCTGACGGCCACGCTCCATGCGCGATTCAGTTTCCTGCCCCTCTCGGCAGAACTGGCCAGCGCCGATGCCACGAACTGGTTTTATGGCTGGAGAGAACTTGGTGCCGAGTTGAAAAAACAGACCGGCCAAAATTTGGCCATTACCCCGTCACATCAACTGAGTGCCGAGATCATCTACTACACCGATGCCCATGTCTCAGCACAAACTGCCAGACAATCCAGACCGAGTCAGTTCAATCTGTTGGACTTGCCAGGCAGTCCGCGTGGAAAAGACCCGCTTTACGTTTGGACCGATGCCGATTATCCTGATCTGGATCCGGCCTATTTTGCGGCGTCAAGCAACAATGATCGTTTCAATGCTTACCGTGAAGGGCGCGTGGTGCGCACGTACCATATCATTTCAGGTCAGCCCGCATTAATCCCGCCGCCCCTCCAACAATAACCGTCTCCAAGTGGATTTTCCTCCGCGCGGCCAGGCTGGACGGCGTGCGGTCCAAGGTTACAAGTGCCGCTGATTAGAGCGCGAATTTTTTATCAACTTGAACCACACCGATGCGCCCTGCCAAACCCTGCCTATCGCGCGGGGTCAGGACGGACAAACGCTCTTGCGTGAAACGTACTTTTGCGTCCTGTGGAAATGCAATGCTCATAGATCGCTCTTACTGATATCAGATCGGCTTTTCAGCGCCATAAAACCAAGTATCACACCTCGGAAAAGCCCTTTGTATGGAGCAACTGCCAGCCAGCTACGAAGCCCGAACCAAGCGCAGATGCGTGATCTCCGAGGGGGCGCCAAAGCGCTTGGGCGGTCCCCAATAGCCGGTTCCCCGGCTGGTATAGACCCATAGCAACTGCAATTTGTGCAAACCTGCCGTATAGGGCTGCTGGAATTTGACGAAGTGATTCCAGGGCCAGAACTGGCCGCCGTGGGTATGGCCGGAGAGCTGCAAATCAAAGCCGGCCTGCGCCGCAGCGGCTGCGCTGCGCGGCTGGTGGGCCAGCAGCAGTTTGAACTCGGCCTGCGCTGGCGCACCGGCCAAGGCCGCCTGGGGGTCGCTGCGGTGGCGCTCGTCAAAATGGTGGGCGCTGAAGTCGGTCACCCCGGCCACCAACAGCAGTGCTGACTGCGAGTCTGGGGTGGTGGTGTGTTCAATGAGCACATGCTGATTCATCAGAACCTGAATACCCAGACTTCGCAGCTTGTCAATCCAGCCCGCCACGCCAGCGTAATACTCATGGTTGCCTGTAACGAAAAACGTGCCGTGGGTTGACGTCAACCCCGCCAGCGGCGCCACATGGTCGCGCAGTTCAGGCACGCTGCCATCCACCAGATCGCCCGTGATGGCCACCATATCGGCCCCCAGGCCATTGACCCGTGTGACGATGCGCCGGACATACTCGCCCTTGATGGTCGAGCCCACGTGCAGATCGCTGATTTGCGCAATGCTAAAACCGTGCAGGGCATCGGGTAAGTTGGCAATCGGCACATCGACCGGCACCACGGCGGCGGTGCGCCGTGCATTCCAGAACCCCCACGCAGTGACCAGCAGACCCAGCACCGGCAGCGCCACGGCACTGACAGGCCGGAAGGCGGACAGCGCCTGAGTTGACGGCCATAGCCAGTCAATGACAAAAGCGACCAGCAATCCGGCTTCGCGCAGCAGAGTCAGCACAAACAGCGATGAAATACCCCCCATGCAGAGCCAACCCAGCCATGCCAGAACGTCAGACCAAGGTGGCCTGGCGACACGCCGTGCCAGAAAGCCCATCGGAAACAGAATGGCCGAAAACAGCAGCAGCGATGCCAGGGCCACGCCCAATGGCGCACTGACGGTTGCCAGATCCGGCACCACACGCCAAGCAACAAACCCATGTAAAAGAAAAGAAAACAGAAAACCAAAGGGCAAGGACATAAAACAAGCGCAAATGCCAAGAGGCCATGCGACGCGACTGTAAACACCTCAAGTGGTGCGTTCTGGCGCCGGTTCAAGCCCTGCGAAATCAGGCGGCTGGCGGCAGCGCTCCTGAAGTCAGGAATTGATCGAGCGCGCGGGCCACCTGTTCCGGCTGATCATGCTGAACGTTGTGCCCCGAATCGGCCACAGTGATGACTTGCCGGTTCTGGAAGCATTGCAGGCGCCGCTGCAGTTCCTCCGGGTCGCTGCCGAAGCGCTGCTGAACAAAACCCTGATCGGCCATGAGCATCAAAACCGGGGCCGTGACGCGCTGCCAACTGGCCATGGCGTCTACCACCCGGTACAGCATGGGCGATGGAACCTTGTGCCAGGGGTCGCAGGCCATCGCGATCTGGCCGTCAGGCCTGACGCAGCTGATGTTGCGCGCCAGAAAGGCCGCCCGTCCTTCGGTCAACCGGGGATTCACAGACATCAGCCGCCGGGCCAAGGCATCGTGGTTCGGGTACCCCCGCATCGCAGGCTCTTCCAGCACCGCCGACACCCAGTCGCTGAGTTGTTTTGAAGCATTGGTATCCGTGGGAATGCCCAGCCCGACAAAGTCCATCATCACGAGTTGCGAGACACGCTCGGGCCGGATACCGGCGTAGATGCTCGCAATATTGCCGCCCATGCTGTGCCCCACCAGACGAACAGGGTCTGGTGAGTAATGCGCCAGAATGGCATGGAGATCGGCATAGTAGTCAGGAAACCAGTACGGGCGCGACAGCCACTCGGATTGGCCGTAGCCGCGCCAATCGGGTGCAATGACATGCCACGACTGTTTCAGGGCATCCACGACAAACTGGAATGTGGCTGACGAATCCATCCAGCCATGCAGAAAAAACACGACCGGTGCGCCGGGGTCGCCCCAGTGCCGGATGCCATAGCGCAGGCCCCGCACAGAGATGTGTTCAACGGTTGATTTTTGATGCGTCATGTCGGCAATCTCCTACGCTATGACGAAGCCGCCCGCCCCTTGCTAGTAAAAACAAAGATCCCCGCGATCACCAGCACCGTGCCCGCCGCCACCCAGGCGGTGAAGGGCTCGCCCAGCAGCAGCGCGCCCATCAGAATGGTGGACATGGGACCGACCATGCCGGTCTGCGCGGCCAGGCTGGCACCGATGCGCTCGATCGCCATCATCACCATCAGCACCGGCACCGCCGTGCACAGCGTGGCGTTGAGCACCGACAGCCAGATCACCTCGGGCGCCACCAGCGCCGCACTCAGGGGGCGCAGCAGCACAAACTGGGCGATACACAAAAAACAGGCGACCGAGGTGGCCAGGCCGACCAAGCGCAAGGAGCCCAGCCGGCGCACCAGCTCGCCGCTGAACGTCAGGTACACCGCGTAGCTGACGGCGCTGAGAAACACCAGCAATGCACCCAGGGCGGCATCGGCGCCTTGAAGGTTGATCTCGTGGCCAAACACCAGCACCACGCCGGTGTAGCTGATCAGCATGCCCAGCATCTGGCGACGCGTGATGTGGCGCTGGTAGAGCACCAGGCCCAGCAGCAGCACCAGCGTCGGGTTGAGGTACAGGATGAGCCGCTCCAGCGAGGCGCTAATAAACGACAAGCCGGCAAAGTCCAGGTAACTGGCCAGGTAATAGCCGGAGAAGCCCAGCCCCAACACGCCAAACCAGTCATGGCGCGTGAGCGGCGGCTTGCCGCGGCTGGCCCACCAGGCCATCAGCGCAAAGATGGGCAATGCAAACAGCATGCGGTACATGATGAGCGTGACCGCATCCACGCCGTAGCGATACGCCAGCTTGACGATGATGGCTTTGCCGCTGAACGCAATGGCGCCGAGCGTGGCCAGCACCAATCCAGTCGCTATGCTTTTAGGAGCTGCTTGTGCAATAGCGACGGGGGCTAGAGGCACTTTTTGCATTATTCTTTGAAGAATTTATGGTGCAGGCGCCGCAAGGACCACCAAACCCCCAGCGCCACCACCGGAATCGCCACGGCGGATGTGCTTTCCGGACTCCACGGCCAGCCCAGTTTGGACGCGCCCTTGGCCAGGTAACTCACCAGCCCGACGATGTAATAGGTGATGGCCGCTACCGACAAGCCCTCCACCGTGGACTGCAGCTTGAGCTGCAGGTCTTGCCGCTGGTTCATGGTCGTCAGCAGCGCCTGGCTGCTTTGCTGCTGTTCGATCTCGACCCGCGTGCGCAGCAAATTGCTGATGCGCGAGACGCGTTGCGACAGCGCGTCCTGCCGCCGTGTCGCCCACTCGCAGGTGCTGCGCGCCGGCGTCAGGCGCCGGTCCATGAACTCGCGGATGGTCTGCATGCCCGCCAGCCGGGACTCGGCAATGTCTTCAATGCGCTTGTCCACCAGTTCAAAATAAGCGGCACTGGCCGAGAAGCGCGAATGGGTGGCCGCATGCTGACTCTCCACCTGCCCGGCCAGCTTGGTCAGGCGGTCCAGCAGCAGCGGCTCGGCATCCCGGTTGGCGCTGCGAATGGCTTGCGCCAGCTCCGCCAGTTCGCGCTCGGCCGGTGCCAGCACGGCATAGGCTTCACGCGCCGCCGGCAGGCCGAGCAAGGCGGCCATGCGGTAGGTTTCAATCTCCAGCAGTTGCTGCACCAGACGCCCCAGGCGGCGCGGCGCCAAACCGCCGGCCAGCAAGACCATGCGGGAAAACCCGTCGGCATGGATGGCAAAGTCGGTAAAGACCTCGCCATAGCCGTCGGCCACGGTGGACGCCACCAGCGTGTCCTCATTCAAAACGTGTTTCACCAGCGAGGTGCTGCCCGAGGTCTGGCTGGGCAACACCCACAGGTGCAAACTGGCCAAACACTCGCCTGGCAGGCCGGCAAACCAGTCGTGCGGCACCGCGCCTATGGCCGGGTCCGGCTCGCGCTCGCCAAAACCGTCGTCCTGCAACACGCGCATGAAGGTCCAGGACACAAACTCGGTATGCAGCTCCCAACGCATTCGAAATGACCCGAAGTCCATGCGCAGATGGGTGGCACTGGCATCGGGTTGCGGCAAATGGTGGTCGTGCAGCAGGGCCGACACATGAGCGCGGCTGGCTTCGCGCTGCGGCGCATCACACACCATCACCACATGCGAGATGGCTTGCGGCGCACTCATCGCCTCCGGCGGGCGGGCGTGTATTTCGTTGTGCAGGGCGGCTCGTTGCGGGTGCTGCTGGAGATGGTTTTTCATTAATCCTCGACAAACGCTTCTTCGCGCTTTCTTTTGATCGCTGGCAAGAGCACGATCACCAGCAAAAAGGCCGCCACCGCCAACAGGCTCGCCGACAGGCCGCGCGTGACGAACACACTCCAGTCGCCACGCGAGATCACCAAGGCGCGCAGCAGGTTTTCTTCCATCATCGGCCCCAGGATGAAACCCAGCAGCAGCGGCGCAGGTTCCATACCCAGCTTGTTGAACACATAGCCAATGAAGCCAAACAGGCCCACCATCCAGATGTCAAAGGTGTTGGTATTCGTGGAATACACGCCCACGGCGCAAAACAGCACAATGGCCGGCACCAGCCAGCGGTACGGCACGCTCAACAGCCGGATCCAGATGCCGATCAAAGGCAGGTTCAGGACGATCAGCATCGCATTGCCGATCCACATCGAGGCAATCAAGCCCCAGAACAGCTCGGGGTTGCTGGTCATCACGCGCGGGCCGGGCTGGATGTTGTGCAGGGTCATGGCGCCCACCATCAGGGCCATCACCGCGTTGGGCGGAATACCCAGCGTCAGCAGGGGAATGAAGGAGGTCTGGGCGGCGGCGTTATTGGCCGCCTCGGGCGACGCCACGCCGCGGATATTGCCCCGGCCAAACGGCATTTCACCCGCTTTGAGCTTGGTTTTTTTCTCCAGCGTGTAGGCGGCAAACGACGCCATCACGGCACCGCCGCCGGGCAGGATGCCCAAAATGGAGCCCAGTGCGGTGCCACGCAGCACCGCGGGCACCATGTTCCTGAAATCTTCCCGGGTCGGCATCAGCCCTTTGACATTGGCGGTGAACACCTCGCGTTTGGTTTCGCGTGCGCCCAGATTGCTGATGATCTCGCCATAACCGAACACCCCCATGGCAATCACGATGAAACCGATGCCATCGGTGAGTTCCGGAATGTCAAAGTTGAAACGCGGCACCCCCGAAATCACATCGGTCCCCACCAGCCCCAGCAGCAAGCCCAGCAAAATCATGCCAATCGCCTTGAGCAGCGAGCCCGAGGCCAGCACCACCGCCGCAATCAGGCCCAGCACCATCAGCGAAAAATACTCGGCCGGGCCGAACTGGAAGGCAACCTTGGTCAGCGGCACGGCAAAAGCCGCCAGCACCAGCGTGCCCACGCAACCGGCAAAGAACGAGCCCAGACCGGCAGCGGCCAGCGCCGGCCCGGCCCGGCCCTGGCGCGCCATCTGGTAACCGTCGATCACCGTCACCACCGAGGACGATTCGCCCGGCAGGTTGACCAGAATGGCGGTGGTGGAGCCGCCATACTGCGCGCCGTAATAAATACCGGCCAACATGATCAAGGCCGACACCGGCTCCAGCGAATAGGTGGCGGGCAGCAACATGGCAATGGTGGCCAGTGGGCCGATGCCGGGCAGCACGCCGATCAGCGTGCCCAGCAGACAGCCGGTGAACGCGTACGCCAGGTTGATCGGCGTGAAGGCCACGCCAAAACCCAGCGCCAGGTTATTGATCAAATCCATTTATTCCTTAACCTGTGATGAAACGGGGCCACACCGGGAACGGCAGCTTGAGCAGCACAATGAACACCAGGTAACTCATGACAGCCAGCACTGTGGCCAGAATCGCCACCTCTTTCAGCTTGAACTCATGGCCCGCGAGGCTGGCAATGAAGGTCAGCGCGTAAATGCCGACGATGAGCCCCATGGCCGGGATGTCGAGGCTGGGCAGCCCGCCAATCATCAGGCCAAACACCAGATTGGCCGCGATGATGAAGAACAGGGGCTTCCAGGCCCAGCCGTCCACTTTTTCACCGTCTTCGGTCTCCACCACCAGCGCCTTGAACGTGATGATGCCGCCCAAAATCGCCAGCAAGACGCCCAGCACCAGCGGAAAGTAACCCGGCCCCATGCGCTCGGCATGGCCTATTTTGTAGGTTGTGGCTCCCCAGGCGAAAGCCGCACCGGCCGCCATGAACAGCAGGCCGGAGAAAAAGTCTTTTTGACTTTTGATATTCATGAACAGGCTTTCCCCAAGAAATCGACCCGCCTATTTTTGCACGGGAACCCAGCCTAGGGAAAACGCCAATATCCGTAGTAATCCCTTGTTACCCGGCTGCCCACGGGCTCCCTAAACTGGAACGCCCAACTATGAAGGAGCTTGTCATGTCCAAAAAAATTCTCATGCTGTGTGGCGACTATGGCGAAGACTATGAAACCATGGTCCCGTTCCAAACCCTGCTCACGGTCGGCTACACCGTGCATGCGGTTTGCCCTGACAAAAAGGCGGGCGACTACGTCATGACGGCGATTCACGATTTTGAAGGCGCCCAGACTTACAGCGAAAAGCCTGGCCACCGCTTTGTTCTGAACGCCAACTTTGCGGACGTCATCACCGCCAACTACGACGCGCTGCTGATTCCGGGCGGACGCGGCCCCGAGTACTTGCGGCTCAACGCCCGCGTCCTCGCGATCACCAAGGAGTTTGCCGATGCCGGCAAACCGATTGCCGCGGTTTGCCATGGGGCGCAACTGCTGGCCGCCGTGCCCGGCATCATCCGCGGCAAGCGCATCAGCGCCTACCCGGCCTGCCGCCCAGAGGTGGAACTCGCCGGCGCCCACTTCGCGGAAATCGCCATTGATGCGGCCGTCACCGATGGCCAATACGTCACCGCGCCCGCCTGGCCCGCTCACCCGGCCTGGCTGTCGCAGTTCATTGCGCTGCTGGGCACAAAAATCACGCACTAGCAGTCTGGCGCCCTTGAGCCTATGCTTGAGGGCTGAATTTTCCGAGACGTGAAGGAGCCCTGCATGTGTCAAATTTTCGTCCGAGCCAATCCCCTGAGCTATGAAGCGTCCACGCGCAGCATCCGTCTTCATGGCGTCGTCACCAGTGTGCGGCTTGAGAACCTGTTTTGGGACACTTTTGAAGAAATTGCCGCCCGTGACGGCATGAATGTGCCGCAATTGCTGTCCAAGCTCTACGACGAGTTGCTGGCGCACCGGGGCGATATTCCAAATTTCGCCAGCTTTTTGCGGGTATGCGGCCTGCGCTACATGGCCTTGCAGGTCGATGGCCGAATCCCCAGAGATGTCAGCATCCCGATCAGCTCACTCAACGCGCATTCCGTCCTGCGCGGTCTGCGGCCCAATCTGTCCGATGCCAAGGCCAGTTGACGATCAATGAGGACGACAGCAAGTATTACGCAACCTGTCAATTAGCCGTATTTCTTCCTTGAAAGCTTCAGTCACAACCACCAGCTCAGTACGCTAGGTGAGAATTGCATGGCAGTCCAAGATGCGATACTTCCTCCAGGGCGGTTGAATCGCCTATCCGTCAGCATATCAAGCCTGATTTTCCAAGCCACCGCCATGCACGCCCTGAAAATACTCCTCGTCGAAGACGAACAGGCTATTGCCGATACCCTGATCTACGCACTGGGCAGTGAAGGTTTTGCGGTTCACCACGTGCTGTTCGGGCGCGAGGCTTTGCCAGCCCACCGCGAATCGCCCTTTGACCTGATCATTCTCGATGTCGGCCTGCCCGATACCACGGGTTTCGAGATACTAAAAAAACTTCGTGCCGATCCAGATGGACGTGACGTGGCCGTCATGTTCCTAACTGCCCGTACCGAGGAAATCGACCGTATTCTCGGTCTGGAACTGGGTGCCGACGACTACGTAGTCAAACCTTTCTCGCCACGCGAAGTGGCGGCCCGCGTCCGCGCCATTCTGCGGCGCGAGGCGCGCTCACTTGGCAATAGCCACTCCAGCACGGCCCTGGAGGCGGTCTGGCGACACGACCCGCAGGCGCTGCGCATCGAGTTTCATGGCCAGGCTCTGGAGCTGACGCGCTACGAATACCTGTTGCTGGCGCTGCTGCTGTCCGCGCCCGGGCGCGTGTTCACCCGAGAACACATCATGAGCCGCGTCTGGGCCAACGCACCGGACACGGCCGACCGCAGCATCGACACCCACATCAAGACGCTACGGGCCAAGCTGCGTGGCATTGCCCCGGCCAGCGAGGTGATTCAAACCCATCGCGGCACCGGCTACTGCATTGCCCCATGAAGCTTTGGGCACGCGTTTTTTTAGGTTACTTCCTGATCGTGGGCCTTTCCGGCTGGGTTTTGTTACGTGTGTTCGTCTCCGAAGTCAAACCCGGCGTGCGCGATGCGGTCGAGGATGTGATGGTCGACTCGGCGCAGTTGCTGGCCGAACTCGCCCGCGACGACCTGCTGGCCAACCGGCTGCCCGGCGGGCGCTTTGCGCAAAGCGTCGAGGCGTACCGCCTGCGCCCGATCAAAGCGACGATCTGGGGGCTGGAAAAACAAACGCTGGATTTGCGCATCTACGTCACCGATGCCGCCGGGGTCGTGCGCTACGACTCAGAACGCAAGGCTGTCGGGGACGACTATTCGCAATGGCGCGACGTGGCCCGCACCCTGCGCGGCGACTATGGCAGCCGGTCCACCCGGGACGACCCCAACGACCAGACCAGCGGCGTGATGCATGTGGCCGCCCCGGTGCGCGATGGGGATCGCATCGTGGGGGTGGTCACTGTGGCCAAGCCCTCGCGCACGTTGGCGCCCATCATTGCGCGCGGCGAAAACGCGGTGCTGCGCCAGGGCCTGATGCTGCTCGGCGTCACGCTGCTGATCGGTGGCGCCTTCACCGTATGGCTCACCCTGTCCATGAGTCGCCTGGTGCGCTACGCCCACCTGCTCGCGGCGGGCAGTCCGGCCGAGCCGCCTTCGCGCGGGCGCGATGAAATCGGTGAACTGTCACGCGCCCTGGCTCAACTGCGCAACGAAGTGGACGGGCGCGCCTATGTGGAGCATTACGTCCAGCATCTCACACACGAAATGAAAAGCCCGCTGGCGGCCATTGGCGGCGCCGCCGAATTGCTCGCTGAGGCCGATCTGCCGGTGGCGGAAAGAAACCGCTTTATCGCCAACGTCCAGACGCAGAGCCAGCGCCTGCAAACCCTGATCGACAAGCTGTTGCGCCTGGCCCAGCTGGAACAGCTGCGCGAACTCGAAGCGCCGGTCACCCTCAGTGTGCAGGCGGTGTTTGCTGATCTGGAGCAGGCGCTGTCGACCCAGGTCGCGCGCCAGTCCCTGACACTGCATTTTTCCGCTGACCCGCAAGCGCAGTTGGTTGGAGATCCTTTTTTGTTGAGCCTGGCGCTGACCAACCTGATCCAGAACGCGCTGGATTTCTCCCCCGCGCAGGGCACGGTCACCTGCACCGCCACCCGCGATGCAAGCCAGGTCCACATCACCGTGCGTGATCAGGGGCCCGGGCTGGCAGCGTTTGCAGGTGAGCGCATTTTTGAGCGTTTTTTCTCGCTGCCGCGCCCCAACGGCAGCCCCAAAAGCACCGGCCTCGGGCTGCCGCTGGTCCGTGAAATTGCCGTGTTGCACGGCGGCACCATCCAGCTGGAAAATCCGCCTGATGGCGGGGCGCTGGCCACCTTGAGCCTGCCGATCCGCCCGCAGCACACACTGCGTTCACACACCGCTCATTAAGACTTCATCGCCCGTCGCTACATTCAAAACACCGTGCAGAGAACTGCACCTTGACCGTTTGAATGAGGTGACGCACCATGAACCAGACTCGACCCTCCGCGACTCGCGCAAACCGGTTTGCGCCGTGATGCCGTGCGCCTTCTTGCCAGAGCGCCAGCGCTTGTGTGGGCCCGTTACGGCACAGAAAATAAAGCGTCTGGGCCTGGTTTACAGCGCCATTTTTCTGCTGGGGCTGGGCCTGTCTCAAGGCGCGCAGGCCCTGAGCTGGCAGGTGTTTGGGCTGGGCCTCATGCTGCCGGGTGGCGGATTTTTGGCGTATGCGAATGGGGTCGATGGGGACGGCCTCGTTCACCTCGCGCTGGCCATCGGGGCCATGGGCTTGTTCGGGGCGGCGGCGCTGCTGTGGTTTGCCACCGGCAATGCGCTGGCGCCGCCCTTGAGCTGGTTGTTGGCGGCGCTGGCGGGGGCCTTCATGGACCCTGGCTTGGCCTATTTCGGCGCGGTCTGTGGCAGCCTGCGCCTGGATGCGCGGCGGCTGGTGCCGCTGCTCGTGCTGGGCGGTATTGCCTTTATGCTGCTTGTCGCCGTGGTCAAGCGCCAACGCGCGGGCACGCAACGACGGGCTGCGAACGCCTATCTGGTCACCTCCGCGCGAGAAATTGCCCGTGGTTTCCGGCAGGCTGATGACGCCTTGGCGCCCGAGTTTTCTCTGGCGGACTTGCAACGCATGCGCTTTCTGCTGGACCGCGCCTTGCAGCCGGTCGGGTCTTTCAACGGTTTTGAATGGCTGGATCAGTTCCAGACCGCTGCGGTGCGCTACCAGCTGAACTTCATGGGCTACGCCTTATCGATGGCCCAGGCGACCCGGCTGCCCGCGTTCGGCGGCTATCTGCATGAAGCCCAGCGCCGCTTGATTGCCAAGCAGACTGACCATCGCATCTGGGGCTACTGGGCGCTGGAGAATCGGTGGGGCAACCTGCAAAATGACCCCGACCCGGTCGCGCGCGAGAACATCATGTACACCGGGTTTTGTGCCACGCAGATCGCCCTGTTTCATGCTAGCGCGAACCAAAGGGACTTTGAGCGGCCCGGTAGCTTCAGTCTCCAGCACCCCCAGGGCCAGTGCTTCAGCTACGACTTTCCCGCACTGGTCGATTCGCTTGACTGTGCGTTCAAGGTGTCCGACTTTTACCTGATGGCCTGCGAGCCCAACTGGATTTATCCGCTGTGCAACAGCATCGGCGCGGCCGCCGTGAAAGCGCGCGACACGCAAGTGGGCGACACGCGCTGGGCGTCGCACCAGGCCTTGTTCCGCCAGCACCTTGAGGGCGAGTTCATCGACCTCGCAGGCCGCTTTGTGCCCTGCCGCTCGACCTACACCGGGGTAGCCCTGCCCGTGATCGGCGGGGCGATGCCGCAAGCCATGCCGTGTTTCTTTCTGAATGCCACCCTGCCGGATGTGGCCCTGCGCCAGTGGCTGCTGCTGCGTCGCCAACTGCTCACAAGGTCTGCCATCGGCCCTGCGCTGAAACGGCGTCAGTTCTGGCCGATCGACACCGGCAACTACCAGTTTTCACGCGCAGCGGCCTATGCCGGCACCGCCCTCGCCGCCGTCGAAATGGGGGATCACGAGGTGAGCTCGCTTTGCCTGGCTGCCCTGGAAGAGGAATGCCCAACGGTGACGGCACACGGCATTGCCTACCGGCCCAAGGCCTCGGTGTGGGCGCATGCGGTTGAATTTTTAGCCCGTAGCGGTGTGGTGAATGGCTTTCGCCACCTGATCGAGACGCCGTCTGGCACGACGCCGCAACCGATGATCAGCGAGGTTCCTTACCCGGAGGTGCTGGTGGCCCGTGCGGTGAGTCAGCATGGCGCGCTCACGGCCGTGTTGTATCCGGGTGATCAGCACGGCCTCTATCGAGTCGCTTTGTTTGGTCTCCAGCCAGGGCGGGCCTATGCGTGTGTCGGCATCCGGGAGGCTGGCCTCGTGGCGGATGCACACGGCGCCGCCGCAGTTCATGTGGCTTTGGCCGGTCGTCTGGAAATTCATGTTCAACCTGCCCCTTGAAAGGTGTCGCCATGGCCTGTTGTCTATTGATCTCCAGCACGATGGCGTTCATTCTCGCGATCAAGGTCCGTCTGCTTGGGGGTGCCGGTGGTCGACACACCCAGGCGCTGGTCTGGCGATTGACCAAGGAGGAAAAAAATGACCCTGCATAAATCGGGTAACGCGTTTTCAATCGGGGGTCGGCTGCAAAGCTTTCGCTTCGCAGCGCTTGGACTCGCCTTCATGTTTCGCACGCAGCACAACGCCTGGATTCATCTGGCTATCACGGGAGCCGTCGTCGCTGCGGGCTGGCGCCTACAGGTCAGCGCCGCCGACTGGCGGTGGCTGGTGGCCGCCATCGTGCTGGTCTGGTTCGCCGAGACCATGAACACGGCCTTCGAATACGTCTGCGATGTGGTGTCGCCCGAGTTCCATGGGTCGGTCGAAAAAGCCAAGGACATTGCTGCGGGCGCCGTGCTGGTCTGCGCGGTTGGTGCCATCCTGCTCGGTGGGCTGACTTTGTGGCCGTATCTGGCCCGCTAACACGCACTTCACAGTCTCTTCACCTCAGGCGCACACCGCCCGCATCAGCCCCTCACATGGGCTTTTCATACTCGGTTCCAACCCAACCCACTAAGGAAACGAATGATGAAAAACCCCTTGCTACAAAAATGTGCGCTGCTGGCGCTGATCGGCGTATTACTGCTGATTCCGCTGGCCATGATCGAGCGCACCATCGGCGAGCGCACGGCCCACCGCGCTGAGGCGATCCAGGCCATTGCCGCCAGCACGGCAGGTGAACAGTCGATCGTCGGACCAATGCTGACGATTCCCGTCGAAGAAGAATATGACGAAGAGCTGGTCGAAGAGGGCGGCGTCAAGAAGAAAACGATACGCCGCAAACGCGTGCACACCCTCACCGTGCTGCCGCGTCAGGTTCATCTGGATGGCGGCCTGAACGTCGAAAAACGCGCCTATGGCCTGCATGAAACCGCCGTCTTTGAGTTGCAAGGCGTGCTCACCGGCAGCTTTGACGCACCGGGCCTGACCACGCTTACCACCCTCGGGAAGAACGCCCATTTAACCTGGGGTACGCCGACACTCTCGGTAGGCATTGCCGATGCACGAGGCATCACCGGGCAACCCAAGATTGAGCTCGGCGGCCGCTTACTGAGTTTGCGCCGTGGAACCCAGGCGGTCGGGGTGAAAACCGGATTTCATGCCCTGGCCGAGAAGCCGTTTGGCGCCCAGCCCGAAAGCCTCCCGTTTCGCATCGACTTGCGACTGGCGGGCACAGGGAGCCTTGGTTTTGTGCCGCTGGGCGAAATCTCCACCGCCGAATTGCGCGGCAATTGGCCGCATCCGAGCTTTGGTGGTGATTTTTTGCCACGCAGTCGCGAAATTGGCACTGCTGGCTTTACCGCCCGCTGGAGCACCACTGCGCTGGCTTCCAACGCCAGCAGCGAACCGATCGACGCCCGGGCCCGTGGTTTTCAGGTCCGGCTGATTGAGCCGGTCGATGTGTACCAGCAAGCGCTGCGCGCGGTGAAATATGGCGTCTTGTTCATCGTTCTGACGTTCTCGGCCTTCTTCACCTTTGAGCACCTGCGCAGTCTGCCCATCCATCCGATCCAGTACCTGCTGGTTGGGCTGGCGCAAGCGGTGTTTTTCCTGCTGCTCACCAGCCTGTCCGAACACATTGACTTCGCGCTCGCTTACTTGGTGTCAGCGGCGGCATCCATCGCCCTGATCAGCCTGTATCTGGCGACGATTTTGCGCGGCTGGCGCCGCGGACTGGGTTTTGGTTGCGCGTTATCAGTCCTGTATGCGGCACTGTTTGGCATTCTGCGGTCCGAACAGAATGCCTTGCTGCTCGGAACACTTTTGCTGTTTGTGGCACTCGCGGGCCTGATGCTGGGCACCCGTCGCATCGACTGGTATCACCTTGGCCAGCAAACCGACGAGGCGGCGGCGCAAGGCGCCTGAGACAACACGACACCGAGGGGCTCGAATCAAGCCAGCGTCGGCGTGGCTGACAAAACTTCTTCCACCACCGTCAGCCCCTCGGCCACGCGCAGGGCGCCGGCCAGCCGCAAGGGGCGCATGCCGTCGGCGATGGCCTGGCGCTTGAGCGCGTCGGCGTTGGGCTCGCGGTTGATTTTTTCCTTGAAGGCTTCGGTCACCACCAGCAACTCGTAGAGACCCATGCGGCCCATGAAGCCGGTCATACGGCAATCGACGCAGCCGACCGGTTTGAAGGGCTTGTAGCCGCCGTTGATCTGCCACGGTTTGACCACTTCCGCGAGGGCCTCGCGCGTGGCGGCCTCGTCAGGCGCTTTGCATTGTTTGCACAGGGTGCGCACCAGGCGCTGCGCCAGCACGCCGAGCAAGGTGGCGTTGATCAGGTAGGCCGGCACGCCGAGTTCCATCAGCCGGGTTACCGCCGAGGGGGCGTCGTTGGTGTGCAGGGTGGAGAACACCAGATGCCCGGTGAGCGCCGCCTGCACTGCCATTTCGGCCGTTTGCTGGTCGCGGATTTCGCCCACCATGATGATGTCCGGGTCTTGCCGCATCAGGGCGCGCAGCCCTTCGGGGAAGCCGAAATCCAAATTAACCTGCACCTGGGTCTGGTTGAAGGACGGCTCGATCATTTCAATCGGGTCCTCCACCGTGCTGACGTTCACCTCTTCGGTTGCCACGCGCTTGAGCGTGGAATACAGCGTGGTGGTTTTGCCCGAGCCGGTCGGGCCGGTGACCAGAATGATGCCGGTGGGCCGTTTGACCAGCGCCTCCCAGCGCTGGGCATCGTGCAGGGAAAAGCCCAGGGCATCGAGTTCCTTGACGGTGGTGTCGGGGTCAAAAATCCGCATCACCATCTTCTCGCCAAAGGCAGTCGGCAGCGTGGAGATGCGCATCTCGATCTCGTCGCCGCGCGGGTTGCGCGTCTTGATACGGCCATCCTGCGGCCGGCGCCGCTCCACCACGTCCATGCGGCCCAGCAGCTTGATGCGCGCGGTCATGGCGTTGAGCACGCCCATCGGCATTTGGTACACGGGGTGCAGCACGCCGTCGATGCGGAAACGGATCACGCCCTGTTCGCGGCGCGGCTCCAGGTGGATGTCGCTGGCGCGCTGGTCAAAGGCGTATTGCCAGAGCCAGTCCACCACCTGCACCACGCTCTGGTCGTTGGCGTCGAGCTGCTTGTTGGTCTTGCCCAGCTCCACCAGTTGCTCAAAGCTGGCACCGCCGCTGTTGCCGCCGGCCTTGTTGGCGGCTTTCACCGACTTGGCCAGGGCAAAAAACTCGGCGGTGTAACGGTGGATTTCCTGCGGGCTGGCCACCACCCGGCGCACACTGCGGCGCGCCTGGCGTTCGACCTCGGCCACCCAGTCGGTGATGAACGGCTCGGTGGTGGCGATGACGATTTCACTGGCCGTGACCTGCACCGGCAAGATTCGGTGGCGCTCGGCATAGGCCGCGCTCATGGTGTCGGCCACTTTGCCGACCTCGACCTTGAGCGGGTCAATGCGCAAATAATCCAGCCCGGCGCGTTTGGCCACCCATTGGGTCAACAGCTCGATATCCATCGGCTTGCCATCGCTGGCGCGGCGCACCGACACGCTGGCGAGGCGCACCAGCGGGTGCTGCACGCTCTCGGCCTGGGCACAGCGCGCGGTGATGCGCTGCGCTTCTTCGACGCTGATCACGCCGTCGCTGTGCAGCCACTCCACCAGACGGCGCCAATCGAGCGGGCCGTTATAAATGGTTCGGCCTGGGGGCTTGTGCACAGCAGCGTTGTTCATTTCAGCATCGGTTTAAAAACACGCACCCATTTGGCGGCGGGCAGACCCCATTGGGCCTGGATGGTTTCGGCGCGGGCCTCCAGCACCTCGCGCGTGGGTCGGGTCCGGGTGCATTGCGCCAGCACCACGGTATTGCCTTCGCGCGTGGGTTTGAAGGCCCACACGGCATCGGCGCCAAAGGCAGCGGAGATTTTCTCGACACTGCGGGCAAAGCTCGACGCCCGGCCAAACAGGTTGACGGTCATGCAGCCTTCGGGGGTGAGCAGGCGTTTGCAGTGGTTGTAAAACGGCAGGCTGTCGAGCACAGGCGCAGCGGCCTCGTGGTCGTACAAATCGACCTGCAACGCATCGACCGTGCCCCACCACTTGGGGTTCTGGATTTCAAGCGCGGCGTCGGCCAGAACCACCTGCATGCGGGTGTTGTCGGCCGGCAGCTTGAACCAGCCGCGGCACGCCACCAGCACCTGCGGGTTGAGCTCGATGGTGGTGGTTTTCATGCGCAGCTCTTTGGCGCAAAACTTGGTGAGCGAGCCGGCGCCCAAGCCCAGCTGCATGGCCTGGCGTTTGGTCACGGTGTCGGGCTCGACAAACAGCAGCCAGGCCATCATGCGCTGGATGTACTCATGGAACAACAGCGTGGGCGCGTCCATGATCATGGAGCCCTGAATCCATTCAGTGCCCAGGTGCAGGTGACGAAGCGGGCCTTCGTCGGAGAAGTTGACTTCGGGGAGGGAGTGGGTGCGTTTTTTCAAGATGGGGCATTATCGCCAAACGCCTAGTCTGCCAACCATCTTCAAATCACAGCTGGCTGATAGCCCATCTCAACCGCAACGCGGCGGACGCCTCGGACAAACATTTGAAAACTCACTGACCGATTACTAGTTTCACGCAGATATACGGCCATAGTGCGCGCGCCACTGCCTTTTTGAAACGCCGGGATCAAGCGCTCCAATTCAACAGAAGGTTTTTGCCAGTCGTCGGGCACGGCAAAGCGTTTACGTAAGGCTGGCGTGTCCAACTTCGGGTCATCAAAGGCCTGCGCCAAGGATTGCAAATCACCTACATACCAACTTTCCAACTCCTGGCAAGCCAAGCGAATGAGGGTTTCGGGGTGGCCGCTGACCAAACAAAGCGCTTGAAGCCGAGCTTTCAACTGGAGGCAATCCGTATTGTCATTGTCGCGAACAATAACAAAACGATCCCCTGGAATGCGCCACGCGCTGAGTTTCCGAGGGATGCTGCGATCGAGATCACTTTTCCCATCATGCTTGACGCACTGAAAGTGCTGATTGACAACCCAACCAGGAAAGAGTCTGGGCAGCAGGCCATCCAGCAAAATTTTCATGGATGGTTCTTCGAGCAGAAAAATGATGCGACCGATCATCAGTTCAAACCTTCAAACAACCCTTGTTTCCAAAGATAACCTGGTAGATCACCAGCTTCAAACAATGAACGAAGGTTTTCCGAATCGCTTGCACGCCTAACGCTGCTAAAGCCGGATTCCTTACGCAAACAATAAATTTCATCCAGCGTCAGGGCGTTCAGAAAATCGGGTGAATGAGAAGAAATAAAAACTTGTCCACCCCGCTTGGCATAAGCGCGAAACTCTTCTGCCAGCTCCGGCAAAAGTTCTGGATAAAGCTGATTTTCTGGCTCTTCTACCGCCAACAAGGGATAAGGCTTGGGGTCATTAAGCAGCACGAGGTAGGCAAACATCTTGATCGTGCCGTCGGATACGTGGCGGGCAATAAAAGGGTCTTTGAAACTACCATCCTGAAACCGCAAAACAAGCCGGCCATCTTCGGTCTGTTTGGGCTCCACGACGGAAACACCAGGTACACGGCGCCTCATCGATTCCAGTACTCGATCAAAGCGATCTCTGTGATGCTCATAGAGAAAGTTAGCTACCAAGGGCAGATTTTCACCCCGTGTGGAAAGATGTTCAGCAAAGCCGTCTTCCTGGCTGGATCTCGCATCCGAAACATGAAAGTCGGAGATATGCCAGTTCTCAATCATGAGGCGAAAGGCACTGGCGGCTTTAAAGCGCTCAAACTGGCCCAGCCCTTTGATGGCGAGGATATCCGGCGCATCGAGCTCCTGATCTTCCCGTTTCAGAGTTTCATCCGCTTTGGAAAAATCTTCTTCATTAACTATTGAATATCCCTTACCCAAGGAAAAATCCAGGAAATGAAAAGGTTTTCCACTAGCCCCCCGCTTGTAGCGAAGGATTTCACGCGCCACCACAGCCCGCCCTGTTTTATCGGATTCAATTTTTAACGAATACGTGACCAAACGCTCGTAACCAGTAATCTCCAACCGAAACTGAAGTGTGAGCTCAATCGGCTCCTCTGCAAACCCCCGACTTGCCAGCTCTCTATAACCACCACGCTTGGAGACGGCCTTGCCCACATTCATCACCAATGCATCTTTAAGAAAAGAGAACACGTCAAATAGCGTGGACTTGCCCGCACCATTGGCGCCCACTAGCACACAAAGACGCGGGATTTTTTCAAACTTGGCATCACGAAATAGTCGATAGTTCTTAATTTCTATGGATTCGATCTGCATGTTTTATTCCTGATTAATCAGCATAGATCCCTGAATCCATTTAATGCCGAGGTGGAGGTGACGAAGCGGGCCTTCATCGGAGAAGCTAAATTCAGAGAGTGAGTAGGTGAATTTTTTCAAGATATGAAGATTATCCTCAAACGCCAGGGGTTGAAGCGACGAAAGGCCACCCGGCTCAGAAAACGGTCACACTCCAGGCTTAACAGGAGTCAGCCGTGATGGAACCAACTTTAGTGCAACGAGAGGATGCTGACCTGGAGCCAGTGACCATGACAACGCAGCCCGACGAGGTCCCGCGTGTCTTGCTGCACATGCCGGTCGATGTGCGCAGCGTGTCGCTGGTGGTGCTGGCCACCCTGGCCAGCGTATTCATGTTGCGCTGGGCCAGCGCCGTCTTCATTCCGGTGTTGGTCGGGGTGCTGTTCAGTTATGCCCTGTCGCCGGTGGTGGACTGGCTGCAATTGCGCCGGATTCCACGCGCACTGAGCGCAGCGGTGCTGATTCTTGGCATCCTGGGCGGCGTTGGCGCGACCGCGTATTCCCTGAGCGACGACGCGAGCAAGCTGGTCGAGTCGCTGCCGGGGGTGGCGCAAAAGCTGCGCGAATCGGTTCGCGCCCTGCCGGGCAAAGGAGACAACACCCTGACCACGGTACAAAAAGCAGCCACCCAGATTGAGCAGGCCGCCAATGACGCGAGCCAGGCCGCGCCGCCGCTGGTCCGGGGCGTGCAACGGGTGCAGATCGAGAAACCGAAGTTCGACATCAAGGACCATCTGTGGACCGGCACGCTGGGGCTGATGAGCATGTTGAGCCAGATCGGCATGGTGGCGCTGATTACGTTTTTCCTGATGGCCTCGGGCGACACCTTCAGGCGCAAACTGGTCAAGCTGGCCGGCCCCACACTGAGCCGAAAAAGGGTCACGCTGGAAGCGCTCAACCAGATCAACGACCAAATTCAGCGCTACATGCTGGTGCAACTCTTCACCAGCATCCTCGTGGGCGTGGCCACCTGGTTGTGTTTGCTGGCGGTTGGCATGGAACACGCGGCGGTCTGGGGCGTGGCTGCAGGCGTGCTCGACTTGATTCCCTACATTGGCAGCACCGTCATCACGGCGGGCTCGGCATTGGTGAGCTTCGTGCAGTTTGGCACGCTGGAGATGGCGGTGCTGGTGGGCGTTATTTCCATGGTGATCCATGCCATTGAAGCCTTTTTACTGACGCCCTGGCTGACCAGCCGCACCAACAAGATGAATGCGGTGGCCATTTTTATCGGCGTGCTGGCCTGGGGCTGGCTCTGGGGCATCTGGGGCCTGCTGCTCGGGGTGCCGATTCTGGTGGTCATCAAGGCCGTTTGCGACCGGGTGGAAGACCTCAAACCGGTCGGCGAATTTCTCGGCAACTGAACAGCCACACCCAAGTCACAGCAGCCCGGCGGCCGCCACCACCTCGCGCCAGGCCGCCAGTTTGCGCTCAAAGCTCCAGCTCGCATTGGCCGGGCTGGTGGAGGGTAATTTGTAAACCGGCAGACCCAATGCCGCCGTGTATTTGGCGTGCTTGAAGCTCTCGCCGCCGTTGTGGGCGATGGCCCGCAGGCGCGGGCAACGCTGCATCAGACTGGCGAAGTCATTGACCTCGGCGTTGCGGATGGCCGTATCCAGACTGCCCTGGCGCTCACAGGCGGCGTACACATCCCACACGCCCAGCCCATGATCGAGCAGCCAATTGCTACGATTTTCATAGCTATCAACGCTTGTTATACGGGGGCTAGAGGGCCAAATGGCTTGCAAAATGCGCCAAAAATGATTTTGCGGGTGCGCGTAGTACTGCTGGCGCGCCAGTGATGCCGCGCCGGGAAAGCTGCCCAGCACCAGCAAGCGGGTGTTGTCGGAGGCGATGGGCGGCAAGCCGGTCAGGCGTTGCGGCTGGGTCGCGGTGTTTGGATTCTCGTGTTTCATTGACTCGGATTTCATTAACTCGGTAACTGGCGCGGGCGTCTGACATGACACTCCAAGGGTTAACCCTGATGCAGCATCTGACCTTGTTCATTCTCAAATGATCGGCACTCCTCTGTGCGTTCAATAAGCCTCAGGAAGGTACGTTTTTACGCACGCTGATCGATCCGCCAGAAGGGGATAAATCATGGAACTGTCGCGCACTGTCATCGTCCTCATTAGCCTGTGCATTGGCGCGCCGGCCCGAGCGCTGGCGCCGACCGAACTCTTTGCCCAGGCCAGCCCGGCCGTCGCCATTCTGGAAACCTTCAATGAACTGGGCCAGCGCCTGGGCGCGTACTCGGCCACGGTGGTTGAACCGGGCCGTCTGGTCACCATGTGCAATGTACTGGAAACAGCAGCCACCCTGCGCGTGACCCTCCCATCGAACAGCGCTGACGCCCAGGTCATGGCCCGGGACCGGGAGCGCAACCTGTGCCTGATCTCTGCCGCCGGGCTGGCCGCGCCAACCGCCCTGCCCCGGCTAACCGAGCCGCTGAGCGTCGGCAGCCGGGTGTTTGCCCTGTCCAACGCGCTCGGACTGGGGGTCGGGATTTCCGAAGGGGTGGTGTCGGGCATCCGCCCTTCTGCAGCAGGCTCTTACGTACAGTTCTCGGCGCCGATCTCTCCGGGTTCCGAGGGCGGTGCCCTGGTGGATGACAGCGGCCGCCTGGTGGGCATCATCGATTACCGCCGCCGGGACGGCCAGAACGTCAATTTTGCGTCGGCTGCCCAGTGGATTGATGAGATTGCGCCCCGCGCCGCCGCGGGCGACGCCCGGCTCAAGCGCTTTGACCAGGCGATGGCCCTGTGGAAGCAGCAGCAATGGGCGGACTTGCATGCAATGGCATCCGCCTGGTCCCACGAGGAGCCGCAGGCCAAGGATGCTTGGCGCTTTGTCATCGCCGCGGCTCAGGGACAGGGCGATGCCCACGCTGAAGTGCAGGGATGGCAAACGCTCTACCAGCTTGATCCCTCATCCAGTGACGTGGGCACCGCACTGGGCCGCCTGCTCCTGGCCGGCGGCAAAACCCCACAGGCGCTTGAACTGGCGCAGCAACTGCTGGCCGGGCACCAGGAAGACGCGCCCTGCTGGCTGTTTCTCGGGCAAGTCCTGCAGGCCAGCGGCCAGCCGGGTGAAGCCGAACAAGCCTATCGCCGCGCCCTGGAACTCGATCCCTGGCTGATTGATGCCTACCGCAGCATGGCCATGCTGGCGCAAATGCGCGGTGACAGCCAAACGGCACTTGCCGTCTGGCAGCGTCTGTCAGGCCTCTATCCCCACCAGCTGGGCCCCCGGCTCGGCCTGGTCAGAGCCTATCTGGCCGCTGAAAAACCGGCCCGGGCCTGGTCGGAACTGGGGCAAGTGAACGACAGCGACACGGACAACGCGCTGGTCTGGTACTGGAAAGGCGTCACCCTGGCCCGCCTGGGATGCCCGGAGCAGGCGATCAAGGCCTACCGGGCGAGCCTGGACCGCCAGCTCGACAGCGCCGACTGGGCCTGGGCCGGCATCGGCTGGGCGCTGGCCGACCTGCTCCGCCATGCCGAAGCCATCGAGGCCTTCCGCTCCGCGGTTCAGGCCGCGCCCGAGCACGATGAATGGCGCTACCAACTGGCGCTCCAGCTCAAGGAGGGCGGCCGCCTTGACGAAGCGCTGGAAATCACCACCGAACTGGTGACCAAAAGCCCGCAGGAATTCAAAAACTGGCGCCAGCACGGCTTCGTCCTGGCGTCGCAGGGCCGGCCTGAACAAGCCCTTCCCGCGATGGAAAAATCTTTGCAGATCGAATCCCGGCAGCCCGCGCTATGGCGTACGCTGATCGAAACCTACCAGCTTGCCGGCCGCCGGGACGATGCCAAAAGGGCCTACGTGCAACTGCGGGGCATCGACAGCGCCATGGCCGAGGCCGCCTATGGCACGACCTTGCTGCTTGATAAGGAGAAATTGCCATGAAAGCACACTCCCTCGCTCTGATCACCGGGTGGGGCTTGTCCCTGGCCGCGACCGCTTTGGCCGACACACCGGGTGACGATGCCCGGCTGGTTTTTACCAAGGTGTCCCCTTCCGTGGTGACCGTTCGGATTGTGGATGACCAGGGTGTCAAACAGGGCCTGGGCAGCGGGGTGGTGATCGGCAGCGAACTGGTTGCGACCAACTGCCATGTGGTGCAGGAAGCGGTCCATTTGCAGGTCGCCAGTGAGGCCGGAGAATTCGCGGGCCAATGGGTGCGCCAGGACCCGCAGCGCGATATTTGCATCCTGGCCGTGAAGGGGCTGACGGCCCCCGCGGCCAGCCTGCGCCGCAGCGACACCCTCGTCATCGGGGAGCCGGTGTTCGCCGTCGGCAACCCGCTGGGATTCGGGCTGGCGGTAAGCGCGGGACTGGTCACGGCCATCGATGGCAAAGACCAGCCGCCGGTGGTGATTGCCAGCACGGCCTTGTCGCCCGGCTCCAGCGGCGGCGGCATGTTCGACCGCGAGGGGCGACTGGTGGGCCTCACCACAGCGGTGCTGGGAACCGGCCAGAACCTGAATCTGGTGCTGTCGTCGGACGGACTGGAACAACTCGCGGTGGCCGGCCCGCCGCCTCGCGCGCCTGAGACACCGCCCGCCCCGGAACGCCGCTGGCGGGACGAAGCCCTCGCGCTGCAGCACGGCAACGAGTGGCAGAAGTTGGAACAACTGGCAAACGACTGGCACGCGGCGCAACCCCTGGCGGCGCCTGCCCTGACGTTCATGGGAGTCGCCCAGCAGGCTTTGACCCGCAACCGGGAAGCCGCCGCGACGTTGCGCCGGGCGCTTGACCTGGACGACCATGACGCCTTCACCTGGCTGATCTACGGCACCGCCTTGAAAGAAGACGGCCACCCGATTGAAGCCGCGCAGGCGCTGGACCGGGCCGAGGCTTTGCTGCCGATTTTTGCCCAGCCCCATGCCGTGCGCTCGGTCTGGGCGCTGCAAGAAGGCAAGCTGGATGAAGCGCGCCAACACGCCCGGGAGTCGCTGCGGCTTGCGCCGGGCAACAGTGCGGCGTGGCGCAATCTCGGCCAGGTCGAGGATGCGGGGGGCAACAAGGCCGCCGCCTTGCACGCCTACCAGACCGCCGTGCAGTTGGGCGATAGCAACGCCCAGACCCTGATCGCCATCGGTCTGGCCGAAATGCAGCGCAACCGGCTGGCCGCCGCAGAGGAGGCGCTGCGCAAGGCCACCACCCTGGCGCCCGAGCTGGCGGATGGCTGGAATGGGCTGGGCTCCGTCTTGTTTCGCAGCAACCGGCTGGATGAGGCGCAACAGGCCTACGACCAGGCACTCACGCTCGCGCCCGGCCGACCCGAAATCCTGACCAACCGGGCCATTGTCCGGCGCGCATTGAAGCAGCCGGATGCCGCGCTGGAAGACCTGGGCCATGCCATCGCCACCGATCCGGCCTACCTGCCGGCGTGGCGTCTGTTTGGCGTCTTGCAAATGGAGGCCAAAAACTACTCGGAAGCGGTGCTGGCCTTCAGCACGATTGATGCTCAGCACCGAGCCACGGCCGACGACCTGGTCTCTCTCGGGGAAAGCCAGGCCGAGAACGGCGATGTGCCGGCCGGTCTGGCCACCCTGGCGCGTGCCGAGTCGCTGGACCCCCAACTGGCGAGAATGTGCCTGAGCACGGCCAAGGTCTTGGGCCGCCAGGGGGAGAACGAAAAAGCCCTGGTTTACCTGGAGCGCGCGCTGCAAATCGAGCCGACCAACCACGCCGCCTGGAGCAGCAAAGGCTACGGCCTGATGAAGCTGGGGCGGCTGACGGAAGCGGAGCAAGCGCTGGAGACCGCCGTGACCCTGGCGCCGGATTACCCCAACGGCTGGATCAATCTGGGCGAAACCCAACTGCAAAGCAGGAACCTGGGGCGCGCCATCCAGACGCTGGAAAAAGCCACTCTCCTCGCGCCGCAAGCCATGGACGCCCGATTTTTCCTGGCCCAGGCCTACCTGGGCACCCATCAACTGGCCAAATCGCGGGAGCAGGCGGAGCGGCTGCTGGATCAACAGCCCGGCTATTCCCCCGCCCTCGCGCTGCTCGCCCTGTCGTTCCTGATGGAAGACAACATTGAGGCGGCCCAGGTCCCGTATTCCCAATTAAAAGAAAAGTCGCCGGACCTGGCCCGCACGTTTCGGGCGCAGGCCATTGCCAAGGGTCTGGTGAGTGCAGCGCAACTTACCGAATAAGCCTTGTCCGGCCCTACGGTTGTTGCGTCAACCGGTTCACCATGGACTGGATCGCCGCCATTTGTGGTCCCGCCTTGTTGGCATAGTTTTTCCCGGTGTAGCCCCACCAGTCCCAACAGCCTTGCGGGTTGGCCGGTTTTTCCGACTTGTTGACCTGGGGGTAGAGCACCAGGATTTTGTTGTGATCGGCCCAGTTGTTGTAGCCCGTGTCGGTGTAAAACTGCTTGCCGACCGACTCTTGCGACTGCAGACAACCGTGCAAGGCCACATGCACTTTGCAACGCGCCCCGGCGGGTGTGCAGCTTGGCGGCACGTACAGGTAGCCGGTATCGGCCATGCCGGTGGTCCTGGGCGCAAAGTCACGCTGGTTGAAGCTGACGATCTGCCCGGTCGGCGTACTGACGCGTGGCTTGAGCGCCCCGTAAATATGCTGCAGCAAGGCCCCGGCCTGGTCGTAATCCGCGTTACCGATGCGGCAATGGCTGATGTAGGGCGTCACATTGGCTGAGCAGTCATTGCCATGGCCCGGCGTGATCACGGCATGGCCGGCCGGCATCTTGTTGACGTACTGCAAGCGCTCTGTTTTAACGCCTACCTGCTGGAAAAACGACACCGTGGCATCGACGGCCGACTGGCGAACGATCTTGTCATCCGTGCCGCTGAAAACATAAATGCGGCGTTTGCCCAGGTTGCTGATGGGGTCGATCAAATGGCTTTGGGCAAAGTCCCGGGCGGCGTTGGCCATCAAAAAAGCCTGGGGCGACACAAAGGGAATCTGCCCCATGCAGATCTCGGCAAAGAAAATACTGTTGGCCGCACAGTAATAAGGCCCGCCCGCGATGACACCCGCGCCGATGATCGAATCCGAGTAGGCCACCTGCAGTTGCACGGCCATGTAGGCGCCCGAAGACAGCCCGGACACCGAGGTCTGCCGGGGGTCTGCCCCGTAGGCGGGCAGGTGCGCCGCAGGGGAGACGGGCTGCGCCACGGCTTGCACGGCCAGCAAGCCGGCGACCACCAGGCGGATGAGGAATCGGAGAAAAGACATCATGCCGGGAACAAGGCCCGCAGGCGCGGCAGGGCTGCCATGGCATTGCGTGAAGTCGCACTCGCCAGCTCATCCGGGCTGATGCCGCGCAGGCTCGCCAGTTCCGCCCCGATGCGCGGCAACTCGGCCGGCTCGTTGCGCCCTTGCGGCTCGCCCGCCGCACGCTGCTCAGCCGTTTTGTACAGCCAGTGCGGCGGCATGTCGGGTGCATCGGTTTCCAGCACGATGGACGCCAGCGGCAAATGGATCGCCAGGCGCCGCAACTGCAAGGCCCGCTCATAGGTCAGCGCGCCGCCAAAACCCAACTTCAAACCCAGCGCGATAAAGGCTTGCGCCTGCTGCAGGCTGCCATTGAAGGCGTGGGCAATGCCATTCCATGCCGTGCCATTCGCCTTCAGGACGCCGCCGCCACCCGCCCCGCGCGCCACTTCGCGCAGCCCCCGCAGCAGTTGGTCGGCAGACCGGCGCACATGCAGGATCACCGGCAAATCATGCTTGCGGGCCAGCTTGAGCTGCTCCCGGTAAAAGTAGGTTTGACGTTCGCGCAAGGGGCTGGCCAAGAGTTCAGGCACCAGGAAGTCCAGCCCGATCTCGCCCACCGCGACCAGATGGGGGTCGTCGCGGTAACGCAGCAAGTACGCATCCAGCGTCGCCAGATCGGCGTCGGTCGCCTGTTTCACATACAGCGGGTGAATGCCCAGCGCGTAGCTGTCGCCGCCGGCATGCGCGAGCGAGCGCACCGCATCAAAATTACCGGCCCCGACCGCAGGCAAGACGCAATGCGCTACATTTTTCATAGCAGCACGTTCACGTATCACATGGGCTTGAGGTCGGAATTCTTCTGCATCGAGGTGGCAATGGGTGTCTATCCAGAATGCCATAGGTGAATATGTTTTGTCTTGTCAATACCGCTGTGCGACACCATTCTGAATTTGAACCTGGTCGCCCACCCGGATATCGGCGTTGCTGGTTTGCGTCACGGTCTGGTAGGAGCCATCACGCATGCGAACCGTGATTTTGTAGGCATCTGTGGTTTGCTGGTTGCGTTTTTCGAGCTCATGCCCCGCATAAGCGCCACCTGCCGCCCCGAGAACGGTCGCACTGGACCTGGCCCCGCCTGTGCCGATCTGGTTGCCCACGATGCCGCCGACGACGGCACCGGCAATGGTGCCAACGCCTATGCCGCTGCCGCCAATGCCTGTATTGGGCACTCGGACAAGCTCAATGGACTGCACCACACCCGTGCCCGAGTAGGTGCCGCTGGTCGTGGTCGATTGCGGATACGAGTTGCCGTAACCGCTGGTGTTGCTGGGGGACTGCATGTTGCCGCAAGCAGTGAGCACAAGAAGGGTCGCCAATGCCGTGGCGGTTTTGAAGGCAGAAATACTTTTCATGAATAGTCTCCAGATTTTTAACTCAAAAATACAACTTATTTTTTGATGCTCATTTCGTTGATGACACCGGTTACCCCCTCTACACTGCGGACCACTTCAAGGGCGCGATCAATCTGCCCCTGGTTGTCCACAAAGCCACTGAGCTGAACTTCGCCGTTGCGCGTCACGACGGCGATGTCGGTGCTTTTGATCCGGGAATCGCCCAGCAGTGCCGACTTGACCTTGGTGGTCACCACGGCGTCATCGACTTTATTGCCCACGGTCGTGGTTGCGGCCTTCAGGCTGACGTTGTTTTGAATGCTTTTAACGCCCGGCACTGCCCGGGTCACTGCGGTCGCACGTTCAAGCTGAGCCATGTTGTCCACAAAACCGCTCAGCATCACTTCACCCTTGCGGGTTTCAACCTTGAAATCAAAACTCTTGATGTCCGGATCGCCCAGCAAGGCCGACTTCACATTGGTGGTCACCATGCTGTCATCAATCTCGGTGCCGACAGTCGTGCTCGGTGCCGGCATGCCGGTGGTCTCTGCCGGCTTGTTGCAAGCCACGAGAAAAACAGCGAGCAAGCTGGCCAGGGCCACGTTCAAGACACAGGGGTTCAGGCGGGTTTTCATGGGAAGTTCCTCCGTACAAAATCATGAAGTGATGACTATGAGGTGGAGCTTCCTCTCATTTGTGCCGACATTCTGTGCGTTTGCGCACAAACCTCGCACACACCTGAATTTACAAGATATTTACAGCCTTTTCGGCCTCTAGCCCCCGTATATCAAGCGTGAGCAGCTACATAATTAATAGCAAATATACGCATTCCCGCTCACGTTATGAAACGATTCAGGGTGAACCTTTTAGGGCCGCAGCGTTAACTACCCGGCGCGCGGGCCGTTTTGGGCGCCGATCAACGGCTGTCTTCCGACAACTTGCCCAGCACCAGCCGCAACTGCCGCCCGCAACGCGCGGCCAGCGCCTCGTCGTGGGTAACGACGATGAAGGCGGTGCCCTGGGTGCGGGCGAGTTCGAGCATCAACTCGAACACGCCGTTGGCGGTGTTGCGGTCCAGGTTGCCGGTGGGCTCGTCGGCCAGCACGCAAGCCGGCCGCGTGACCAAAGCGCGGGCAATGGCCACGCGCTGGCGTTCGCCGCCCGAGAGCTCGGCCGGGCGGTGATGCAGGCGGTCCAGCAGCCCCACGCTGGCCAGCATTTTGGTCGCTTCCTTGGTGCATTCCTCGCGGCTCAGACGCCGAATCAACAAGGGCATGGCGACGTTGTCCAGGGCGCTGAACTCGGGCAGCAAATGGTGGAACTGGTAGACAAAACCCAGATACTGGTTGCGCAGGCGGCCCTGTTCGGCAGCGCTCTGGTGCGCCAGGTCTTGCCCTTTGAGCCAGACGGAGCCGCTGGTGGGAGCATCCAGGCCGCCCATCAGGTGCAGCAGCGTGCTTTTGCCGGAACCCGACGCGCCCACGATGGCCAGCGTTTCGCCCGCGCGCACCGTCAGGTCCACGCCTTGCAGCACGGTGACGTTCAGCCGGCCTTCGGTGAAGCGTTTGGTCAGGCCTTGGGCGTTTAAGACAAGCGTGGGGGCTGTATTCATATCACTCATAACGCAGGGCCTCCGCCGGGTTCACGCAACTGGCGCGCCAGCTCGGGTAAAGAGTCGCCAGAAAAGCCAGCACCAGCGAGATGAAGGCAATCGGCAAAATGTCGGCCTGCTGCGGCTCACTCGGCATGCGGCTGATCAGGTAAATGTCCTTGGGCAAGAAGTTGGCCTGAAACAGTTTCTCCAGCGCGGGCACGATGACATCAATGTTGTACGCCACCCCCAGGCCCAGGGCCAGGCCGGCAAAGGTGCCGATGACGCCCACCATGGCGCCCTGCACCACAAAAATACCCATGATGGAGCGCGGGCTGGCGCCCAACGTGCGCAGGATGGCAATGTCGGCACGCTTGTCGGTGACGGTCATCACCAGCGTGGACACGAGGTTGAACGCCGCTACCGCCACGATCAGGGTCAGGATGATGAACATCATGCGTTTTTCAACCTGCACGGCGGCAAACCAGGTGCGGTTCTGGCGCGTCCAGTCGCGCACCAGCAGGTCGCCGCTCAGGGTATTGGCCAGTTGCGCCGCCACCTCGCGGGCCTGGTGCAAATCTTTGAGTTTGATGCGCACGCCGGTCGGGCCTTCGAGCCGGAACACGCGGGCCGCATCGTCCATGTGCATCAGCACCAGGGCCGAGTCGTACTCATAGTGGCCCGAGTCAAAAGTACCCACCACCGTCATCTGCTTGAGGCGCGGCACCACGCCGGCCGGCGTCACCTGCCCGCTGGGCGCCACCAGCGTGACCTTGTCGCCTTGGCGCACGCCCAGGGAACGGGCCAGTTCGCCGCCCAGCACCACGCCAAACTCGCCTGGAATCAGGCGCGCGAGACCGGTGTTTTGCAGTTCGATGGCGAGGTCGGTCACCTCCGGCTCGCGGGCCGGGTCAATACCCCGCACTATCGCGCCTTTCATGTCCTCACCCCGCGCCAGCAGGGCCTGGGTTGCTATGAAAGGTGCAGCGCCAATGACCTGCGGATGGGCTTTCACTTCGGCCAGGGTGCGGGCCACATCGGGCAAGGCGGCGCCATTGGGGGCAAATACTTCAATGTGCGACACCACGCCCAGCATGCGGTCGCGCACCTCTTTCTGAAAGCCGTTCATCACGCTGAGCACAATGATGAGGGCCGCCACGCCCAGCGCGATGCCCAACATGGAGACGCCCGAGATGAACGAGATAAAACCGTTGCGCCGGGTGGCGCGGCCAGCGCGCGTGTAGCGCCAGCCAAGAATGAGTTCGTAGGGGAGTTGCATAAACCGACAGGGTTTTGAGACAGGCGCCATTGTGGCATTGCCGGGGCAGACAAGACGACGCTTGCCCCAGGCTGAAGACGATCCCGATGGAATCCAAACAGAACCGGCCTGTACAACAGGCCGGCCACCTTCATGACCCCGCAGGGTCGCGAGGATTAACGATTAACGATCTTCCCGGTGTCATCCGAGAGAACAATCTCGACGCGGCGGTTCAACTGACGGTTCTGCGCGGTGTCGTTGGCGGCCATCGGATAGGCTTCGCCGTAACCACGGGTCGCAACACGCTCCCGGGCGACACCCAGTTCCAGCAGGGCACTGCGCACGGCGCCGGCACGCCGGTCCGACAAATCCTGGTTATGGGCTGTTGTACCGGTACTGTCGGTAAAGCCTTCAACCAGCACGGTGCGCCGCGGATTTTGCTGCAGCACCTGGGCCAATTTTTGAGCCGAGCGCATGCCGTCGGAGGTCAAACGTGCCTGGTCGGTCCCAAACAACACATCGCCCAGGGTGATGACCATGCCGCGCTCCGTTTTTTTGGCCGCCATGTCAGCCAACTGGGCTTCGAGCTGGGCCGCACGCGCTTGTGCTTCCTGCGTCTGGGCCTGTGCATTGGCGGTGTCGTCCCGGGCTATTTGCGCGTCCTGTTTGGACTGGGCTGCACTGGCCAGGGCTTGGTTGGCTTCGTTGGTGCGCTGACCCAGAAGGACCTGATCCCGCTCGCGACCGGTGCGAATCGCTTCCGCCTCAGCCGACTTCTGCTTGGCCACTTCCTGCGTCAGTGCAATTTGCCGATTGGCGAGGTAGGCCAATTTGTCAATTTTTTCTGCACTGTCGTTATGGTCGGCGGCTTTGTTGGCTTCATTCAAGGCATCGCTGGCTTGCTTCAACTCCAACTGCGCGTAATTGACGACATTAGGGTTGCTTTGCGCCATCCGGTAGTCACTGCGCGTCTGCTCCAGCAAGCTGGTTGATTTGGGGGCAGAACCGCAAGCGCTGACAAGGGCTGCAACGGCTAAAACAATAGGAGTCAGGTAAGTAGTTTTCATAGAGAAATCCTTGGTGGGTTATTTATTGACACGATCGAGTTCGTCACGCAGCACCCGAACGTCGTCTTGCAAAGCGTCTGCCGTCGCCTGCGCTTTGGCCGAGTTGGCTTTTCCTTGCGCCAGTTTGGCGTCAGCCTGTGCCTCGTTGGCCAGCACGACGGCCCGCTTGTAGTCTTTGGCCTGCATGGCCTGGTTGGCCTGGAGCAGTTTTTCTCGCGCCGAACTCATTTCAATCGGTGCAAATTCCGTTGCGCCCGCAGTGGATGCGTTTTCGACCGCTGCTTTGGAAACGGCCACATCGGCTGTTGCAGGTGCTTTCAGGCTGGTGCAACCCACCATCGAAAGCATCGATATGGCGAACAGGGCCGCGAACCATTTTTTTGAATTTTCAGTCATCATTTATCTCCAGAAATTATTGGATAAAACACCCGTACGAGGAGGGCTTAACGGGTCATGGCGACCGCTTGCGTGCCACTGACTTCAACATCAACACGGCGATTGGGTTGCAGGCAGGCAATGACCTTCGCGCTTTTGGCGCCCTTGCACTCATCCACTTTGGTGACCGGTTCTGTCTCGCCCTTGCCAGACGCGCTGATACGGCTGGCAGGAATGTCCTTGGACACCAGGAAGTCTTTAACGCTGGTTGCGCGGCTCTCCGATAACTTCTGGTTGTACTTGGCACTGCCCAGACGGTCGGCGTGGCCAGACACAACAATGGTTTCGTAGTTGGCGGTCTTGAGTTGTTTCGCCAAATCGGCCAGCATCACTTGGCCTTCAGGCTTGAGCACCGCCTTGTCAAAAGCGAATAACGCATCGCCTGAGAAACTCATTTTTTGCGGCAGTGGCGCAGGCACCACCACGGGAGGCGCAACGACCACGCTTTTGGGGACAGGCTCGGCAAGCGCCAGCGGCCTGATCGTCGGATCACACTGCTCGACTGCACGGGCCGGTGTCCAGTCGCTATCGTGCCAGCACAGACCCGTCGAGTTGGTGACGATCTGGCCGGAAGAGTCCACCACATAGCCTTGATTGACGGCATCTTGCGTTGCAGCCAATGCGGGAATGAGAACCGTCGCAGCCATGGCGGTCAAGAGGAATTTTGGAAGTAATTTCATAGTATTCAGTCCTTAGGTAAGAGTTGTAAATCAACGGGTTGAGATTACGTAGATGCGAAACAAATGTTTGTACGCTGGCAGACACAGCTCAACTTATTTCCAAATAAATACTATTTCTCGCAGAGCTTCAATCGCGCCAAGGGACGCTTGCTATGTGTGCGAGTTAACAGACCACGATCCTGTTTTTCCATAACCTTGAATCTTCCAAGCCGACGTGAATGAGCTGTTTCATTCAGAGCCAAGTCTCAGTGAATACAGCGCATCCAAGGCAAAGAAAACCGCATGCATGAAATATCCCTGCATGGTTTAGAACTTTCAACACCAAGGAATGACAGTGAATAAATCAAACAAGAAATTCAGCGCTATCGCGCTGGCGGCCGGCCTCGTTTTCAGTGCCGGTGTCATGGCGCAAAGCATGACCAAGAATGACTATAAAAATAACAAGGCCACGATCTCTGCTGACTACACGTCAGCCAAGACGGCTTGTGCGTCCTTCTCTGGCAATGCCAAGGACATTTGTGTCCTCGAAGCCAAGGGCAAAGAAAAAATCGCCAAAGCAGAACTTGAAGCCAGCTACAAACCAACCGTCAAAACGCACTACAACGCACGGGTAGCCAAGGCAGAGGCTGACTATGCCGTGTCGAAAGAACGCTGCGATGACCTGGCGGGCAACCCCAAGGATGTTTGCATCAAGGAAGCCAAGGCAGCGCTGACGACGGCTACGGCCAATGCCAAGTTGCAGATGAAAACAACCGATGCCAATGAAAAAGCAAATGAAACAACAACAGACGCGAACAACAAGGCCAACACCAAAGTAGCCGAAGCGCGCACGGATGCCACCACAGAAAAGCGCGATGCCCAGTACAAAGTAGCCGCTGAAAAATGCGACGCTTTCGCCGCCAGTGCAAAAGACAACTGCCTTGCGCAGGCCAAAACAAAATATTCAAAACCGTAATCAAGTCATCGCTACGTCACGTCTTTTCTCTACCCCCAAAGGAATCATCATGTTTGGCAATAAATCTTTAGAAAAATCCGAGGCTCTTGCAGATCAGGCAGAGCCGCTGCTTGACCGCGCCACTGAGCAAGGCTGTGCCGGAGCCGGGCGCCGTGGTCCCGGTCAGCTTCTCCACGGTCCACGTTCCCGAACTGGACGCCGTGGTGAAGGCGCTGGAGGCGCCCTTGAATCGCATCGGACGGGTGATGACGCAGATGGCCCGCGTGGCGTCGGTGGCGGTGAAGGCCACGGGAAGCGTAACCAGAATGCCGTTGCCGTTGATCTGCACCTCGCCGGCCACGCCCGCCGTGCCGCCTGCGCTGGTGCCGCCGCC
>JAZKHK010000045.1:0-9964 GCA_040385425.1 Pseudomonadota bacterium
TTCTGGACGAGATCGAGCGCGAACTCGGCATGCCCTGCGTGCCCATGACCTGGCCCGTGGGCCAGGGCAAGACCTTCGGCGGCATCATCAACCTGCGCACGCAGGCCATGACGGTGTTCGAGCCCGGCAGCGACCGCGGCCCGAAAGACTTCACCACCATCCCGATGAGCGACCAGGCCACCTTGTTGAAGCGCTTTGGCCACGAGTTCGAGACCGCGATGGAAAGCATGGAGCTGGCCACCGGCGCCTCGCCCGCGTATGACCACGAGGCCTTTCTGGCCGGCAAGCAAACCCCGGTGTTCTTCGGCTCCGGCGTGAACAACTTCGGCGTGATGGAAGTGCTGGACGCGTTGGTGGACCTGTCGCCTTCGCCCCGCTCACGCACCAGTTCCTTCGTCGTCAACAAGCAGCCCGTGATCAAGGAAATCCAGCCCGAAGACACGGCGTTTTCCGGCGTGGTGTTCAAGGTGCAGGCCAATATGGACGCCAACCACCGCGACCGCATCGCCTTTGTGCGCATGGCCTCGGGCAAGTACACCCCAGGCATGAAGCTCAAGGTGATGCGCACGGCCAAGGAGCTGCGCCCGACCAGCGTGGTGACCTTCATGAGCCAGCGCCGCGAGGCGGTGGAAGAAGCCTACGCCGGCGACATCGTCGGCTTTACCACCCACGGCGGCGTGCAGCTCGGCGACACCATCACCGACGGCTCGGTCAACCTGCAATTCACCGGCCTGCCCTTCTTTGCGCCCGAACTGTTCATGACCGTGGTGTTGCGCAATCCGCTGCGCACCAAGCAGTTGCAACAGGGTCTGGCGCAGTTGGGCGAAGAAGGCGCAATCCAGGTGTTCCGCCCCGAAGTCGGTGGCAACATGCTGCTCGGCGCGGTTGGCCAGCTGCAGTTTGAGGTGGTGCAGCACCGCCTCAAAGGCGAGTACGACGCCGACATCCGGCTGGAAGGTTGTCAGTACACCGGCGCGCGCTGGATCACCGCCGACACCCCGGCCGAGCTGAAGGCCTTTTGCGATGCCTACCCGATGCGCATGGCGCGCGATGCGGCCAACACGCTGGCGTACCTGTGCACTTCGCCCTACGACGTGCGGCTGGCGCAGGAGCGCTTCCCGAAAATCCACTTCCACCCGCTGCGCGAGCATGCGGGACTGGCGCTGCAAAGCGCCGGCTAATTGGCGCCCCGCGCCACCAGAACCGGGGCGCGCTGTCTGCCACCAACCGGCGTAAGGGTGCTGCGTTCAGGAAGAGGGTGCCCAGGGGCTGGATGCCCTTGGAGGCCTTGCCCCGACGTTGCGCGGTCCGGCACCAAAAGAAGGGGGCGCGGCGGGTTTCTCTTGAGTTCACGGTTCGCCTTCGCCAGCAGGCGCTTCGCATCGGCATCGGCTTTGGCGGCAGCCCCTCTTGATCCCAGTCTGAGTAGAAATACGGCGACAAGAAATACCGCCAGGCACGCCGCCAGCGCAACAGCAATGAGTAGGGCATGGAAGCTCATTGAAACATCCCCGATAAGGTGGAGGGCGGCCAGCCCTGCAGGGTTGATCGCCGTGGTGAACGGGCACACACAGGTGTCGATGTTCTCTCCCCGTCCCAAAGTCAGCCATGAGAATTCTCAAAAGGGCGTAAAAACCACCCCAGCCCAGTCGGATTTGCAGCGGCCCTGCCCCGATTCGACCCGGTTCCGAAAATCAGTGAGCACACCAGAATGCACAAAGGGTCCGCGTGAATTTGGTATCGTTCGTCCCCCTTACCAAGATCGCATCAAGCACCATGTTTTTCGCCACTGATCTCTCTACCGTCACCCATGGCATCCAGCTTGCCGTAGCGCCGGTGTTTTTGCTGACCGCCGTGGCGTCCATGATCGGCACCGTGGCCGGCCGGCTGGCGCGCCTCATCGACCGCGCCCGCATTCTGGAAGACCGCATCGATGCGGCCCGTTCCGACGATTTGATGGAGTCCGCTTTTGCCGAACTGAAGCGTTTGCAACAGCGCGGGCGACTGGCCAACCTGGCGATCGCGCTGCTCACCTTGTGCTCGCTGCTGATCGGGCTGACCATCGTGGCGCTCTTTCTCGGCGAAACCACCGAGATGCAGATTTTTCGCCTTGCGACGATTTCGTTCCTCTCTGGCGTGGTGTGCTTTTTACTGGCGCTTTTGTGCTTTTTGGCGGAGACGCTGATGGCTACCCGGGTGCTTCAATTCCGCAGAAAACAGGCGCCCTGACGCCGCGCCCGCCTATCGGGCCTGCTGCTCGAACCCTTCGAGCACATTGACCGCATTGATGCCCACTTCGGCCACGGCGTAGCCGCCTTCGAACACGAACACGGTGGGCAGGCCGGCGGCGGCGATGTCGGCCCCCACGCACCCATAGTCCTCGCTGCGCAGCGTGAAGCCCGAGATCGGATCGCCCGCAAAGGTATCGAGCCCCAGCGACACCACCAGCGCCTGCGCGCCGAACGCGGCAATGCCTTGCAAGGCCTGCTGGAGTGCCTGACGCCAAGCGGCAAAGTCACTGCCTCGGGGGAGCGGCAGGTTGTGGTTGAAGCCCAGCCCGGCCCCAGCGCCCCGTTCATCGGCATAGCCGAGGTAAAACGGGTACTCGGTGTGCGGGTCGCCATGAATGCTGGTGAAAAGCACGTCAGGGCGTTCATAAAAAATCGACTGCGTGCCGTTACCGTGGTGGTAGTCAATATCGAGGATCGCCACCCGCGCCAGCCCGCTGTCACGCAGGTGCTGCGCCGCCAGCGCGGCGTTGTTGAGAAAGCAATAGCCGCCGAAGAAGTCCGCTCCCGCATGGTGGCCCGGCGGCCGCGACAAGGCAAAGGCCGAACGCGCACCGCCCGCCACATGCTGGGCGGCACTGAGGGCGCAATGTGCGCCCGCGCGCGCGGCGGCCCAGGTGCCCGAGGTCAAGGGCGTGCCCGCATCAAAAGAAAACAGGCCCATGCGCGCCGAGAAATTGGCAGGCAACACGTCTGTGCGAAAGCTGCGCACCGGCCACAGCGAAGGCAAGGCATCGCGTGCTGCATTGGCCGGGTCCAGTGTCACCCATTCATCCCAGGCATGGGCCAGAAAATCAAGGTAACGCGGACTGTGGATCGCTGCCAGTGCCGCGTCATCAAACGCCATCGGCTGGCGCACGAGGCCGAGGGGCCGCCGCGCCAGTTCAGCCAGCACATGGTCAGCCCGGGCAGGCACTTCAAAGCACGGCACCAGTTCGCCACGGAACATCTCGAACTGGCCCTGGTGCAGGGCGTGCAGGTGGTTGTAGAAGGTCAACATGGTGAAATTCCGGAAATATCCGTTATTTTTAAATCAAATAAGGCGCTAGCCCCCGTACTACCTACGTGAGCAGCTACCATTTATATAGCACCCAACAGCTAGCGCGCCAGCACCGCCGCCAGCGCCACGCCGGTGTGGGTGCCCAGCATCACCACCTGTTCCGGCGTCGTGGCAGCCACCACCCGGCCACCGGCGGTGCCGCCGTCCGGGCCGAGGTCGATGACCCAGTCGGCTTCGGCGATCACGTCCAGGTCGTGCTCGATCACCACCACACTGTGGCCGCCATCGACCAGCCGGTGCAGCACCTTGATCAGCTTCTCCACATCGGCCATGTGCAGGCCGACCGTGGGTTCGTCCAGCACATAGAGCGTGTGCGGCGCCTTCTGGCCGCGCCGCGTGATGTCGTCGCGCACCTTGCTGAGTTCGGTCACCAGCTTGATGCGCTGCGCCTCGCCGCCGCTGAGCGTGGGCGAAGGCTGGCCCAGCGTCAGGTAGCCCAGCCCCACGTCCTTGAGCAACTGCACCGGATGCGCGATGTTGGGCATGGCGGCGAAGAACTCGACCGCTTCGTCCACCTCCATTTGCAGCACATCGCCAATGTTCTTGCCGCGCCAGGTGACGGCCAGCGTCTCGGGGTTGAAGCGCGTGCCCTTGCAGGTTTCGCACAGCACTTTCACATCCGGCAAAAAGCTCATGGCCACGGTGCGAATGCCCTGCCCTTCGCAACTCGCGCAACGGCCTTCACCGGTGTTGAAACTGAAGCGGTTGGCTGCGTAGCCACGCGCCTTGGCTTCCAGCGTGTCAGCAAAGAGTTTGCGGATGATGTCCCAGAAGCCGATGTAGGTGGCGGGACACGAACGCGGCGTTTTGCCGATGGGGGTTTGATCCACTTCCAGCACGCGGTCGATGGTCTCGTAGCCCGTGACGGACGCGCAACCAGTCCACGGAATTTCCTCGCCAGCCGCCAGCGCGTCGCGACCGGCTTTGGTGCTTCGTTTCTGCACGGCGGTGTGGACGTTGGCCAGCAATACGTCACGCGCCAAAGTGGATTTACCGGAGCCGGAGACACCGGTCACGGCGACCAGGCGACTCAAAGGGACTTGGGCGGTGACGGCTTGCAGGTTGTGCATCGTGGCGCCGTTGACGGTGAGCCATTTCTGTACGGGCACCTCTGGCGTTGACCCTGTGGAATTGGGATCAGACTTCAATTTCAAAGCTGCTTTTCTGCCTTTGCCCGCAGCGGGAGTCAAGGGTGCGGGCTCCTCAGACGCAAGCTCAACATCGTCACCCGCCCCCTTGACTCCCGCTGCTACGACCATTGTTTTTGTTTGCTGGTCTTTCAAGGCCGCAGCACTCCACCGACTCGCGGCTGAAGCCGGTTTGCCGGACAACGATGTTGAGCTTGCGTCTGAGGCGTCCGGCGAACCGGCTTCGGCCGCAGCAAACCCTACATCAGCACCAGCACCGAAACCCGCAACAGTTCCGCCCAAAGCGAATCCAACAACAGCACGCCGCGCCTTCAACGGATGCTTCATCGCATGCAACAAATAGCGCCCGGTTTGCGACTCCGAAGCCCCCTGAATATCAGAAACAGCGCCTTCAGCCACTAGCCGCCCGCCACGCTTCCCGGCACTCGGGCCGATGTCGATGATGTGGTCCGCATGGCGGATCGTGTCCTCGTCATGCTCCACCACCACCAGCGTGTTGCCCTTGTCGCTCAAGGACTGCAAAGCACCCAGCAAAATCTGGTTGTCGCGCGCATGCAGACCAATGGTCGGCTCGTCCAGCACATAACAAACGCCCTGCAAATTACTACCGAGTTGCGCCGCCAACCGGATACGCTGCGCCTCGCCACCGCTCAAAGTCGGCGCGCCCCGGTCCAGCGTCAGATAACCCAATCCCACCTGCTCCAGAAACTCCAGCCGACTCTTGATCTCCGGCACCAGATCACGCGCAATATCGGTTTCGCGCTGACTCATGCGGCCCAGGCGTTGCAGCGTTTCCACCCACTGACGCAGATCGGTCACGCTCAGACGCGCCAACTCGGTGATCCCGACGCCGTCAATCGCGTGTTTGGCCTCGTGCCCATGACGCGCACCGCTGGCCAATTGCAGGCCAAACTTGACCGCACGCGCCGTCGCATTCAACCGGGTGCCCTGACAGGTCGGACAAGCGGTATCCACCAGGTCTTCCACCTCGGGCTCGGCAAAAGTCTGCTCACGCCCTTTGTTGTCATCGTCGCGCACAGAATCGTCAAACACCTTGCGCTGCTCTTTGCTCAGCTTGACCCCGGTGCCGACGCAATCCGGGCACCAGCCGTGCTTGCTGTTGTACGAGAACAGGCGCGGGTCCAGCTCGGCGTAACTGGTGCTGCACACCGGACAGGCGCGCTTGGTTGAAAACGCATCCAGCGTGCCAATGGCAGCCGTCGATGTACCCGCCTGCATCGCCTCGCTCAAACCGTCCAGATGGCTCAGCACATGCACGATGCCTTTGCCATGCACCAGCGTCGCCGCCAGCGCAGCGCGCAACTCGGCTTCTTTCGAAGGCGACACGTCCAGACTCATCACCGGCAGCTCGATCGTGTGCTCCTTGAAGCGGTCGATGCGCGGAAATTTGGTCGTCGGCAAGAACTCGCCGTCCACCCGCAGGTGCGTGAAGCCACGCGGCCGCGCCCAGTCGGCCAGTTCGGTGTAAACGCCCTTGCGGTTCATCACCAGCGGCGCCAGCAAACCGATGTGCTGCCCGCGAAAATTCTTCATCAACTGCGCCGCAATGCTGTCCGGTGTCTGCGGCGCCACCGCCGTACCGTCATGGATGCAATGCTGCGTGCCAAGTTTGACGTAGAGAAGACGCAAGAAATGCCAGACCTCGGTCGTCGTGCCCACGGTCGATTTGCGCCCACCGCGCGACAGCCGCTGCTCAATCGCCACCGTCGGAGGAATGCCATAAACCGCATCCACCTCCGGCCGCCCTGCCGGCTGCACGATGGACCGCGCATAGGCATTGAGTGACTCCAGATAACGCCGCTGACCTTCATTGAACAGAATGTCAAACGCCAGCGTCGATTTACCCGACCCCGACACCCCCGTCACCACCGTGAACTTGCCGCGCGGAATATCGACACTGAGCGACTTCAAGTTGTGCTCCCGCGCATTAACAATCCGAATCGAATTTTCCGCCGCCGCAAACGCCCCAGCCCCCGCGGAGGACGGGGTTGCGCCGGGCAACGATGTTGAGCTTGCGTCTGAGGCGCCCGGCGTGACCCCGTCCTCCGCAGCGCGCACCAAATAGCTCCCAGAAAACTCACCCACAGAATGTACAGAGCCCATAGCCTCCGAATACTCACGCAAAGCTTTACCGGTGTGAGAAGTCGGATGCTGACGCACATCGTCCGGCGTCCCAAAAGCCACCACCTCGCCACCCGCATCGCCCCCCTCCGGCCCCAGGTCAATCAACCAGTCGCTGGCCCGAATCACATCCAGGTTGTGCTCGATCACGATCAGCGAATGACCGGCATCCAGCAGCTTGCGCATCGCCCGCATCAGCTTAGCAATGTCATCAAAATGCAGCCCCGTGGTCGGCTCGTCAAACATGAACAACGAGCCGCGCTTGGCGGTGGCCTGACGACTGGCGGTCGCGCTCTTGGCCGCCTCGGCCAGAAAACCCGCCAGCTTGAGACGCTGCGCTTCGCCGCCCGACAGCGTGGGCACCGGTTGCCCCAGTTTCACGTACTCCAGCCCGACATCCACAATCGGCTGTAGCGCCCGGATCACGTCGCGGTCGGCGGCAAAAAGAAGGGATGCCTCGCTGACGGTGAGATTCAGCACATCGGAGACGTTGAGCTGCCGCACCGTGGCATCGGCGCCCACACGGCGCTCCACCGTGATCTCCAGAATTTCGGGCCGGTAGCGCTTGCCGTCGCAGTCCGGGCAACGCAGGTAAACGTCGCTCAAAAACTGCATTTCCACATGCTCAAAGCCCGAACCGCCACAGGTCGCGCAACGGCCGTCGCCGTTGTTGAAACTGAATTTGCTGGCGGTGTAACTGCGCTGGCGCGACAGCGGCGCATTGGCAAAAATCTCACGGATCGCATCCCAAGCCCCGACGTAACTGGCCGGGTTGGAGCGCGCCGTCTTGCCAATCGGCGACTGATCGACAAACACCACATCGCTCAATTGCTCGGCACCCAGCAGACGCTCATGCGCACCCGGTGCCTCGGTGGACTTGCCAAAATGGCGCAACAAGGCCGGCGCCAGAATGTCCTGAATCAATGTGGACTTGCCGGAGCCGCTGACGCCCGTCACACACACCAGCCGCTGCAGCGGAAATTCGACCGTCACGTTCTTCAGGTTGTGATCCTGCGCCCCCTCCAGAATCAGGCGCGGCGTGCCCGACTCCACCAGCCGCTGAAAGCCCATCCCCACCTGCTTGCGCCCGCCGAGATACGCACCTGTGAGCGTGTCAGCACTACGCAAGTCGGCAGTCGAACCGTCAAACACAATCTGCCCGCCGCGCTCGCCCGGCCCCGGCCCCATGTCGATCATGCGGTCCGCCGCCAGCATCACCGCCGGGTCATGCTCCACCACCACCAGCGTGTTGCCCGCGTCACGCAGTCGCTGCATGGCCAGAATGATGCGATGCATGTCCCGCGGATGCAGGCCAATGCTGGGCTCATCCAGCACAAACAGCGTGTTCACCAGCGACGTACCCAAGGCCGTCGTCAAATTGATCCGCTGCACCTCGCCCCCCGACAAAGTACGACTTTGCCGGTCCAGCGTCAGATAGCCAATCCCCACATCACACAGATATTTAAGCCGAGTAGAAATCTCCTCAAACAAGAGCTTCAACGTCTTGAAATCCGCAGCCGACCGCGCGGGATTGGGTGGAGTGGGGTTGCCGGGCAACGATGTTGAGCTTGCGTCTGAGGCGACCGGCGACCCCGCTTCGCCCAATCCCACCTGCAGCGCCCCAAAAAAGCGCCGCAACTTATCCAGCGGCAACAACATCAAATCATGCAAACACAAGCCAGGCAAAGCCTCCAACTGCGCACGCGACCATTTCACTCCAACCGGCATAAACCGCTTCGCCGGATCCAGCACCGAATCAGCATCAACCTTGCCCCCAATGCGCCACAGCAAACTCTCGGTCTTTAACCGCGCACCCCCACAGACCCCGCAAGGCGTGTAACTGCGGTACTTGGACAGCAGCACCCGGATGTGCATCTTGTAGGACTTGGTCTCCAGGTACTCAAAGAAACGCTTGATGCCGAACCAGTGCTGGTTCCATTTGCCGTTCCAGTTCGGCGAGCCATTGATCACCCAATGCTGCTGCTCGGGCGTCAGCTTGTACCAGGGCGTATCGCGCGGAATGCCGGCGGCCTCGGCATGGCGCATCAAATCTTCCTGCGCCTCAACCCAGGCCGGGGTCTGCATCGGCTTGATGGCGCCGGCGCGCAGGGTCAGCTTGTCATTGGGAATCACCAGCCCGTAATCCACCCCGATCACCCGGCCAAAGCCGCGGCAGGTATCACAAGCCCCCACGGCGGAGTTGAACGAAAACGCCGACGCAATCGGGTCGGTGTACCGCACATCGCTTTCCGGGCAATGCAGGCCGGTGGAAAACTTCCAGATGACCGGCTCCGCAAGCGCTACAGAATCAATAGCTGCTTGCGCACTGTCCACAGGGGCTGGAGCCTCATTTAATACATAAACCGCCATGCGCCCGCTGCCATGCTTGAGCGCGACCTCAATCGCCTCGAGCACCCGCGCCCGCTCAGCCGAGCCCAGCCGAAAACGATCGGCCACCACATCCAGGACAAGACGTGCCCCCACGCTTGCCACTTCGTGTGCTGCGCTGCCCCCCGAGGGGGCCGTGCCTTGCTTGGGGCGGCCCGGCGCTGCGGCAGCCGCCGCGCTAGTCACTTCACGCTGCGCCTGCACTTTGGTAAAGCCACTGACCGACAGCCACTGCTCGACTTCTTCGGCCGAGGTGTTCCCCGGCAACTCCACCGAAAACGTGACTGCCAGACGCGCATCATTCGCCCCAACACGCGCCACCAACTGCGCGTAAATACTCTCCGCCGAATCGTGCCGCACCGGCGCTGCCGTCTCGCGGTCAAACAACTGCCCGGCGCGAGCAAACAAAAGCTTCAGGTGGTCGTTGAGCTCGGTCATCGTGCCCACCGTGGAGCGCGAGGAGCGCACCGGGTTGGTCTGGTCGATGGCGATGGCAGGCGGCACGCCCTCCACCTTGTCCACGGCAGGCTTGTCCATGCGGTCCAGAAACTGGCGGGCGTAGGCCGAGAAGGTTTCTACATAGCGCCGCTGGCCTTCGGCAAACAACGTATCGAACACCAAACTGGATTTGCCCGAGCCGCTGGGGCCGGTCACCACCGTCAACTCGCCGGTGCGAATGTCGAGGTCAAGATTTTTGAGGTTGTGCTGGCGTGCGCCGCGAATCCGGATGAGCCCATGTGGCATGTCTTGGTGTCTTTCCTGTAGGAGCCAGACATTCTAGGCAGTTCGATCGGCCAACAAGGCCCTGGGGTCATGAGCGCCACGCCCAGACCCGACGCAGGTCACACCGCTAAAACTAGCCCTTGAGGGCCTGCTCCAGGTCCCGGCAAGGTTTGATACCCACGGCGTCCTGAATTTTGGGCAGCAGCGCCAACAAC
>JAZKHK010000045.1:9974-22528 GCA_040385425.1 Pseudomonadota bacterium
CATGAAACCCCGCAAGCCCAGACTGGCCGTCAGCCGGGTGGCCATCGGCATGGCGGCGCTGTAGCGCTCTTGCGGTGACCGTTCACTCACGGCCACCACAACAGACGCAGACCGAGACTCCACTTGGGATACTGCCGCATCCATCGCCACCGATACAGCGCCTGGCCCCGCCGCGCCATCGGGCACGGTCACCAGAAATCCTTGTTGCACCAGATGATCGATATCGTCGCGGGTGATGCCAAGGCCAGCGGTCGCCGCCAGCACCTGGTCATTGGACTTGACGCCATCAAACAAAATGAAGGCGGATCGCTGGCGGGCCGACAACAAGGCCGACCTGGCCTTGAATGCCTGCTGGCCCGCGTCAGATTTTGAGTATTTCATGCGCGCGGTATCAATCGTTGGCGTAAATATCAACGTCTTTGGTTTCTCTGACAAACAGCATGCCAACCACAAACGTCATGCCGGCGACGATGATGGGATACCACAAACCGTTGTACATATTGCCGGTCTGCGCCACGATGGCAAAAGCGGTCGTCGGCAGCAAGCCGCCAAACCAGCCGTTACCAATGTGGTACGGCAAGCTCATCGAGGTGTAGCGAATGCGGGTGGGGAACATCTCCACCAGCATGGCGGCGATCGGGCCGTACACCATGGTCACCAGAATCACGAGGTAAGTGAGGATGGCGATCACTGTGATGCTGTCCACCTTGGTCATGTCCGCCTTGGCCGGATAACCAGCGGCCTTCAAGGCATCGGCCACCGACTTCTTGAAGGCAGCATCTTTGGCCTTGGCCTCGGCAGCAGGCAGCCCTTTGGAGCTGTAGCTGGGGATCACGGTCGTGCCGATCATGATCGTGGCCGGCATCCCCGCAGGACCCGCAACATTGTCATAACTGACCGACGACCCAGCCAGCACTTGCTTGGCGATGTCGCACGAACTCGTGAACTTGACTGTGCCCGTCGGGTTGAACTGGAAGGAGCATTCTTTGTCATCGGAGGTCACCACCACCTTGTTCGCAGCCTGGGCCGCCGCCAGCGCCGGATTCGCAGCCTTGGTCAGGGCGGTAAAGACAGGGAAGTAGGTGAGCACCGCCAACAGGCAACCGGCCATGATGATGGGCTTGCGACCGATCTTGTCCGACCAGGCGCCGAACACGATGAAGAAAGGGGTACCGATCAGCAGGGAGACAGCCACATAGATATTGGCGGTAGCACCGTCCACCTTGAGCGCCTGCGTCAGGAAGAACAAGGCGTAAAACTGGCCCGAGTACCACACCACGGCTTGACCGGCCGTCAGACCGATCAGGGCCAGGATGACGATCTTCAGGTTTTTCCACTGACCGAATGACTCGCTCAAAGGCGCTTTGGAGGTACGACCCTCTGCCTTCATCTTGGCGAAAGCAGGCGACTCATTCATGCTCAGACGAATCCACACCGACACGGCCAGCAGGGCAATCGAAAGAATGAACGGCACGCGCCAGCCCCAGTCGGCAAAGGCAAACTCGCCCACCAGGGTCCGGGTTCCCAGAATCACCATCAAGCTCAGGAACAAGCCCAGCGTGGCGGTCGTCTGAATCCAGGAGGTGTAGGCACCGCGCTTGCCTTGCGGCGAGTGCTCTGCCACATAGGTAGCCGCACCGCCGTACTCACCACCGAGTGCCAGCCCCTGCAACATGCGCAAGGCAATCAGGATCACGGGGGCGGCCACGCCAATGGTGGCGTAGTTCGGCAAGATGCCCACAATGAAGGTGGACAGACCCATGATCAGGATGGTCACCAGGAAGGTGTACTTGCGACCAATCATGTCCCCCAGGCGGCCAAACACCAGCGCGCCAAAAGGACGCACGATGAAGCCGGCCGCAAAGGCGAGCAGCGCAAAGATGAAAGCAGAGCCTTCATCGAGTCCGCTGAAAAATTGCTTGGCAATGATGGCTGCGAGCGAGCCATAAAGGTAGAAGTCATACCATTCGAAAACGGTACCCAATGACGAAGCGAAGATCACCTTCTTTTCTTCGGCGCTCATTGGCCGCGCGGCCGCTGCTGTTGCCATATTGTTGTCTCCAAAAGGTTTAGTAACTGACACCTTCACAGGGGTCTGGAGCGGACTATCGAGTGACCTCCTGACTTGATTCTTACAATTTTTTTCATGAAAAACCCGTCTGTCTTAATGGATTTCTTCAAATCTAGTACTAACCCTTAGCGCTATTTTCTTGATACGGAATTCAACCCCTAAACACCCCTGAAAATTGCATTTCCATCTATTAAGGCTGATGTTGATAAAACATAATTTATTTTTTCATGACTTGTATTAAGGCTTGAAAGGCTCGCCTGAATCAGGGTTTGTCCCCATGCCATGCGTAAGGACTTGGTCAGCCCCTGTTACCCATAATCAAATCATGTGAGTAACGCCACATTTTTCGTTTCTATTAAACCCAACATGAGGAGACCCACATGAGTGATCCGGTGGTCGACAAAATCCAAAAACACCCGAAGTATTTGGAGCTTCAAAGAAAACGCGGCGGTTTTGGCTGGGCATTAACTTGGCTGATGATGATCGTGTACTACGGTTACGTCGCGCTGATTGCATTCAACAAACCTTTTCTTTCTCAGCGCATCGGTGATGGCGTGACCTCGGTAGGCGTCCCCATCGGCATGGGCGTCATTGTTTTCACCATCCTGATTACGGCCATTTACGTGCGCCGTGCCAACAGTGAATATGACGACCTCACCGCGGCCATTTTGAAGGACGTCTCCAAATGAAAATGACAAAATCCATATTTGTAGCTTTGCTGGCGCTTCTCGCGTCAGGCCTGGCGATGGCAGCTGGCGCTGACATGGGCCAAGTTGAAAAACAACCCACCAACTGGGTTGCGATCGGCATGTTTACCGCTTTTGTGATCGGCACTTTGTTCATCACCAAGTGGGCTGCGGCCAAGACCAAGTCAGCTGCTGACTTTTATACCGGCGGTGGCGGCATCACCGGCTTCCAGAATGGTCTGGCCATTGCCGGCGACTACATGTCTGCCGCTTCTTTCCTGGGTATTTCCGCTGCGGTGATGGCCTCCGGCTATGACGGCCTGATCTACTCCATCGGCTTTTTGGTCGGCTGGCCCGTCATCACGTTCCTGATGGCAGAACGCCTGCGCAATCTCGGCATGTTCACTTTTGCCGACGTGGCGGGTTATCGCTTCCAGCAAAAACCAATCCGCATTTTTGCGGCTTCCGGCACCTTGGTTGTGGTGGCGTTCTACCTCATCGCCCAAATGGTGGGTGCAGGCTCCCTGATCAAATTGCTGTTCGGCCTGGACTACTGGCTGGCAGTGGTGATCGTCGGCGCGCTGATGATGATTTACGTGCTGTTCGGCGGCATGACGGCCACCACATGGGTGCAGATTATCAAGGCCTGCTTATTGCTGTCCGGCGTAACCTTCATGGCTTTCATGGTCATGTCCAACTATGGTTTCAGCTTCGAACAACTGTTTGCTGCAGGCGTCAAGGTTAAAACTGATCTGGCCGTGAACGGTGGAAAAACAGCAGAAGATGCAGCCAAAATTGGTCAGGCCCTCATGGGACCTGGCGGCTTCATCAAGGACCCGATTTCGGCCATTTCCTTCGGTATGGCGCTGATGTTCGGTACGGCTGGTCTGCCACACATCCTGATGCGCTTCTTCACGGTACCTGATGCCAAGCAAGCGCGTAAATCCGTGCTGTGGGCAACCACCTGGATCGGCTACTTCTACATCCTGATTTTCATCATCGGCTTCGGCGCGATCACCATGGTGTTGACCAACCCTGAATACGCAGATACCGCCAAGGGCATCATCAAGGGCGGTGGCGGCTCAGCCAACATGGCTGCGGTGCTGGTGGCCAAAGCGGTTGGTGGCAATGTGTTCTTCGGCTTCATCTCTGCCGTGGCATTTGCAACGATTCTGGCTGTGGTGGCGGGTCTGACCCTGTCAGGCGCTTCTGCGGTGTCCCATGACATCTACGCGACCGTGATCAAAAAGGGTAAAGCTGACAGCGCATCCGAACTCAAAGTGTCTCGCATGACCACCGTTGCCCTTGGCATCGTGGCCGTGGTGCTCGGCATTGCGTTCGAGAAGCAGAACATTGCCTTCATGGTGTCACTGGCCTTCGCTATTGCAGCTTCGGCCAACTTCCCTGTGCTGTTCATGTCGGTACTCTGGAAAGACTGCACCACCAAGGGCGCCGTGATCGGTGGCTTCCTGGGCTTGATCTCTTCCGTTGCGCTGACCGTCGTGTCACCCTCGGTGTGGGAAGCTACGCTGGGCAACCCCAAGGGCTCGGCTCTGTTCCCTTACTCCTCGCCAGCCTTGTTCTCCATGACCATTGGTTTCATTGGTATCTGGTTGTTCTCCATTCTGGATCGCAGCCCCAATGCAGCCAAAGAACGTGCAGCCTACCCAGCGCAAAAAGTGCGCTCGGAAACCGGTTATGGCGCATCGGGTGCGTCTGGCCACTAAGCGCCAACAAAAATGCGGGCCGAGGCCCGCATTTCTCAAATTTACAACCGGGCCTTGTGCCCGGTTTTTTTATGTCCGCGCGAGGCTCTACATGAAGTTGCGTGTATGCAAGGCCGCCAGTTGCTGGGCAGTTTCTTTGCTAAAACCGAGTTTTTCCAGGCGTGTCTGCCGGCCTTCGGCCATGTCCAGCATCAACTGCTGAACCCGCAAATAACCGGCCGCAATGGCCGCTGGCGTGAATTCACCAGCGGCCAGCAGGATCAGGGCATCGAATACTTCTTCGTTGAGGCCGGACGTGCCGGACAAGGCATCGTTGCGCGATTGCACGGCCTGAGCCAGACGCGTGCGGAACTCCGGCTCTTCTTCGAGCCGTGCCATCAAATGGGTCATGCCGAAAGCCACATGGCGCGCTTCGTCGCGTGCCGCCAGCAGGGCAATCTGCCGCGTCACCGGGTCGGGCGCATGCTCGTGCAAAAACAGCAGCAAGCTGACGAAAGTGCCTTCGCCCAGCACCGACAACAGGAATTCCGCGACCGAAAAATCCGGCTCGTCGATCAGGGTTTTCAGAGACGTTTGTCCGCCAGCGGTCGAGAGTGCCGGCTCCCGGCCTTTCATGCGCAAACGCCGCGTGAACACATCAATGTGCCGCGCCTCATCGGCGATCTGGATCGCCAGCAAGGCTTGCACTTCACGGAAATGCGGGTGCAATTGCCCCAGAAAACGCGCGGGCACGATCAGGGCGGCCACCTCGTTTTCAATCATGTAGGTCAGGACCTGCACCACGGCATCTTCCACGATGTCAGGCAAGTTAAACGGTTCGTGCCAGTCAATCACGACATCGGGGTTCCACTGTGCCGCCACGGCCTGGGCATACAGATCGGCGGCACTGTGGGACCAGACCTCGCTTTTCTGATTGAGCCGGAAATGCATGGCGGGCGATCCCGCTTCCACCGTTGCGCCCCGGGCGGCCAGGCCCCAGCAAGCGTGGGCCTGATCGGCTACGGCGCCAGGTTGATGGGCATCGGCATGACCTGTGGCCATGGCGCCGCGCCAGCGGCCCGCTTCAGCACCGCCCCGCGTCACGCGGGCCACACGCCGCCCGTCCTGCTCGGACAGCGTGACCGGGTGACCCTGGCTGCGACACCAGGCGGACAACTGGGCTTCCCAGCCCGGGCCGTTTCCGACCACGCAAATGTCCTCGCCCGGCAACACGCCCTGCAAGCCGTGCTTGACCAGCAGATGGGCGCCCGCATCGAGCCCCAGATTTTCAATATCGATAATCGGTTGCAAGAATGCTCCCTTCTGCGTCATAAAACTGCTCGTCGTCGGTGGCCCGGATCAGCAAATCGTAGCCACTGATGCGCCCGGGCAACCAAGTCTTGAGACCTTCCAGCTCCAGCAAAGGCCGCACCAAAGGGTCTTCCCAGCGCATCGCCAGCAACAATTCCGTGAAGCGTTCGATTTGGGCTTCGGGCGCACCGGGGCTGACGGTGAAATTGCAATGGTCATAGAGACCGGTGCGCGCCACGATACGGGTGCTGCTGGCGGGCAAGATGCCTTCACGCGAGAACGCCATGTGGTTGCCGTCAATCATCCAGGCCGCATCAATTTCTCCCGCCATCAAGGCCAATGCCGCATCGCGTTCGCCGCCGATGTGGTCGCCATGCTTGCCGCCCAGCACATCGAAGCGGCGAGCCGTGTAATCACGACCGGCCACCAGCCCCTGCTGGCGCAAATGGTCCCGCGGAATCAGGTTCGCCTGGGGCGAGTCGATGGCGCCGAAACCAATGGTTTTGCCGGCCAACGCGGCCAGGTCGCCACCGGCTTGCACAGCAGACTCGTTGCGTACCACCAGCACCGAAGCCAGGTCGCAGTCGGTGTCGCGCATCGCCACGGTGCGGGCGATCTGACCGCGGGCGCGGGCCATGCGATCGGCCCGGACCCAGGCCAACGGCGAATTCCAGGCCAGTGCGATGCTGCCGTCGAACTGTGCCTCGACCTGGCGTTCATAGTTTGAATAAAGAATGTAGTCAAACTCAAAGTCATGGCGTCGGAAATACTCCTTGAAGCCTTCCCAAATAGTCACGACCTTCGGGGCATAGGCAACCGCCCCCATCATCAATGGTGTTGTCATCGTTCTCTCCTTAACCAAAGACCGGCATGCCGCAAATGGCTTTGCCAATAAAGTCGAACAACACATCCGAGGTCGGTGCCATGATGGAGGCGGCCCGCGCATCACGGAAGTAGCGCTCCACGCCCACATCCTTGCGGAATGCCGCGCCACCGCAGACACGCATCGCGGTGTCGGTCACTTGCAACGCCGCTTCTGCTGCGGAGACCTTCACTTCCATGACACGCAACATGGCGTCTTCGCGACCTGCGGCCAGGGCGGCAATCGTGTCATCGCGCAGGGTGCGCGCCATGTCAGCCTGGATCTTGGCCCGACCCAGGTAGGCGCGGATGGTAGGCAGATCGGCCAGCGTGCTGCCCAGATGCTCCAGCTTGTTGCCGCTGACGTGGGCGCAAGCCGATTCGATCGACGCATCCATCAGGCCAACCGAGCAGGATGCAATGAGCGTGGCAAACACCGGCAGCACCGTGCCGATCATGATGTCGAAGCCGCCACCGTCCGTGCCCAGCATGGCAGAAGCGGGCAGGCGCAGCGAGGTGGCGGTGATGGGGGAAGAGCGATTGCCGCGCAGCCCCATGCCGTCGAAATATTTGGGCTCGCTCAAACCGGCCGACTTGCTGTCAACCAGCCACAAGGTGCTGGCACCCGCAGCGGCAACCGGGCCGGTGGACCAGACATAAGAATCGGCTTCGCAGGCCGAGGTCACCATGGTTTTGCTGCCATCGATCAGCACATCGGTGCCTTCCTGGCGCGCAGTGCCGACGGGTGCCCAGAAGTGACTGCGTGAACCGGTGTCGGACCAGGCCAGTGTCGTCAGGTGCCGACCTGCGGCAATGTCTTTGCGAGTTGCCTCAGTGCCCAGTTTCTCCAGCACCGTGGTGCCGCAGTAATGCATACAAACCACCATGGCAGTGGACGGGCACGCCTTGGCAATGCGCTCGACCACCTGGGCGGCTTCGGCCAGGCCGAAGCCCATGCCGCCAACCTCTTTGGCACTGACCAGCCCGAGAAGCCCGGCCTGGCCCAGCGCGTTGATGGCGGCACGCGGAAACGCGCTGTCGCGGTCGGTGGCTTGCGCCGCGGGGGCAATCGTGTCATTCACGATGGCGGAGAGTTGTTGCAGATAGGTCATGGCATCCCTTTGGAAAGAAAAGAGAGCGCTACCCGGTACAGGAAAAACAGACAGGAAAGGGGGCGCACAGACAATATCTCCCGCGTAGAAGCTGGGGATCACATCATGTCCGGCGACGGGCTTCGCACCTCTGAATGTCTGCTGACCTGCACGTTGGCAGCGCTTTGAACGGTACATTCCGTCGTGTTCGTTTTTCCCACCCGTCACACGCAGGCCGTCTGACCCGAGTCGCTTCTAATGAAGAAGTAAATTCGGCGTTACGGCGGACCAGCGGGAAGCAAACACAACAGCAGCGGCAGTTTACCAGCGGATGGCCAGATCAGTCGCCATGCAACTGGCGCAGCTTGATGAAGGCCAGCGCTGCCATGACTGCGTCGTTGAGGGCATCGTGGGCCTCACGCTGGGGCAACGCCAGGTCATTCATCAAAGTCGCAAAACGCAGGTCGATATCTGCATTGTCCTGCCTTCGAAGCCCGGAAAGCTGCCTGAACTTGTAGTCGTAGTACAAGGCCGACACCTCGATTTTGGGCTGCGGCAGGCGAATACCCAACATGGGAAAGAGTGCCCGGTTGAGCATGGCGAGATCAAACTCCAGGAAATACCCCACCAGCGGGCGGCTGCCAATGAACCGCATCAGCTGCTTCAGGGCCTCGTCAATCGGCAGGCCCTGGGCCACGTCGCGCTCGCGCAAACGGTGAATGCGCACGCTCTCAGCCGACACACCGCGTTCGGGCCGCACCAGCAATTCAAGCCGTTCGCTGGTCATGATGCGGTTGCCCACAATGCGCACCGCCCCGATCGAGATGATTTCGTCGGTGCGGGTATTCAAGCCGGTGGTCTCGCAATCCAGCGATACCCATTCATTCTCGGGCGCGGGATCAAACATGAAGCGAAACGCCTGGTCACCCATGTGGTAGAGCATCCACTCGCGCGTGAGGCTGTGCCACAAACGCAAGGGCAAAGGGGCGGCCTTCACGCCACAGCTTCCAGGTGGAAGTGATGGCGCAACAGCACCTTGAATCGCTTGACTACATTCAACGTGTCTTTGAGCAAGTCACGGTCCAGGCTGCTGAGCTTGCTCACATTGATGGCGCCGGTCACGGCCTTGCCCATGTCCAGCTCGGTCAGTCCCACTTTGAGTTTGAGCCCCATGAAGAAATGCAGGCTGTCGGTCAGATCGGTGCCCATGCCGGCATCCAGCTGGCCAGCCGCTACCAACGCGGCAATGCGGCTGGTGGTATTGGTTTCTGTCACGCGGCTCGCCAGCGCCAGACTGCGTACGCCATGCACCAGCGGAAAAATACCCTCTTTCTTGAGGTTGAGCTGTTGATCTGCATCGCCGATGCCCAGCAGACGGTTCCACCAGCCCGAGCTGCTGCCAAAAGAGTCGATGGCCGATGCAAACCGGCTCAGCATGACATCGTTGTCGGTGGCCAGTTGCATCAGGCTGCGCTGCACTTCTTCCAGCAAATGCGCGTCGCCACAGACCGTGTGGGCGTCCATGAAAATCGCCAGATTCATCAGACTGTCGGGGCCGGGCATGATCAGCCACTGACGGGCCATTTGGCCGAATTCACTAGCGCTCTTGCGCCACTCCGGATTGCTGATCATGATGTTGCCCGGACATTCCGGGTAACCAAACCCCGCCAGCGCTTTGGAAAACTCCAGACAGATTGCCTCCAGATTCTCCGGCGGCGCATAAGCTTCGCGCAGGATCAGACCGTTGTCCTGATCGGTCTTGAGCAACTGCTCGCCGCGCCCTTCGCTGCCCATGACAAACAGGCAGCTGTTGGCGACCAGGTCAGCCGGCGCAATCAGGTTCCAGGCGCGCTCAAACAGACGGGCATTGAGTTGCTGCACCAGCTTGGCAATCAGGTTGACGCGCGAGCCGCTGCGGTGCAGCATGGCAATCATGCCGGTGATCTGGCTGGCCGCCGTGCTCAGGTCGGCCAAATCTTTGGCCTCCTGAATGTGCATCGTGATCAAATGGGACTGGTTGGACAGGAAGCTGAACAGGTCCAAGGCCTCCAGAAAGCCCTTGATCTGCCCGCCCTCCGACACCACAACGCGACGCACCTGGTGGCGCAGCATCACATCCATCGCATCGCCCAGCTGGTCGGAGGGACGGACCTCCACCAGGGAATAGTTAGCCAATTCACCGACCTTTTGCTCGTCCAGTGGCCGGCCATCCAGAATGGCGCGCTGCAGGGTTGTGGCGGTAAAAATGCCAATGCGTGGCGGCTCGCTCGCCATGTCGCGCACCAACACATTGGAAATGCGTTGCGCCTGGAACAGCTTGACGACCGCGAGAATATCGGCATTGGAATCCACAAAGTGGGCGGGCCGCAGAAAAGCCTCATCCACGCGGGACAAGGTGAGCGACTGCTGCTCGTTCAGGCTTTTGCGCTCGGACAGCGCGCTGAGCTTGTTGCCCAGGTCTGAAAACAGCAAAGCGCCAAAGGTGGCGTTGGACGCAATCAGGTCGCTCACGGCCTGGTGCGCCAATTGGTACGCCACCACCTCTTCGGCGGCCACGAAACGGCTACTGACCTTGCCAGCCACCAGCCCCCGGCCATCAAAGCAATCGTCCGGCCCGTAGGTGGTGACTACTTCGTTGCCATCGAACTGCGTCACAAACCCCTTGATGATGACGAAGAGGTGGGTCGGCGCGATGCCGAGGTCCAGAATCGTCTCGCCCTCGCGGAAATAGGCCACATCGACACTGTCGCGGACCAGCCACTGTTCATCCGGGCTCAGGCAGTCAAAGGGCGAGGCAGAAAAGTTAAAAGCATTGGGCATACGTTGAACCTGTTAACAAGTCGTTACATTCAACGCTTTTGGCCTTGCGCCACGCTTGCAGCCGCGTCCCACCCCCCCTGAAACCAGGAGTCGCCTGACATATAGGCCCGCAGCATGGGCAGCGCATCAAAGCCCCAGAACAATTTGCCGTCCACCTCGAAGGTTGGCACGCCAAAGATGCCGAGCGCAATCGCTTCGTCGGTGTGGGCTTTGAGCTGGGTCTTGACTTCGGCGCTATTGGGGTCGCGTGGCAGCGCCAATTGTTGCGTCAGGGCTTGCAGGCGCACCGTGTCGGTCGCCTGCAAACCACCCTGCCAGACGTGCTTGAACAGCGTCTCGCAGACATAGCGATTGGGCAAGCCTTGCGCATTGCTCGCCACCGCCAGCCGCAACAGGGGCAGCGGGTTGAACGGGTGGCTGGTGGGCATCTGCAGATCGACGCCGTGGGCCTGTGCCTGCCACAGCACCTGACGGTAAGTCCAATCGCGCTTGGACGGAATCTCGGCAGGGCCGAGTTGCCCATGGTGCTTGAGCAAGCCGGCAAACAGAATGGGTTTGTAGCTCACGCTGTAGCTGTGCCCCATCAAGGCCTCCGGCAGTTTCTCAAAGGCCAAATACGCGTAGGGAGAGATGAAATCCAGATAGACAGTGATGTGTTTCATGTTGGGCTGGCAGCGGCGCGCTGCTCAATTTGCAGCCAGAGCGCGCGCTTGGCTGGATCGTCGATGCGGCTCCATTGGCGAATCTCGTCGAGGGTGCGGTAGCAACCCTCGCACCACCCGGTTGATTCACTCATGCGGCACGCAGAAATACAAGGTGAAGGCACATTTTCGGCTGTAGCCCTTGCTACCCGTGCCCGAGCAGCTATCAATTCAGGAGCGCTTAACGAAAACTCACGCGTCGACTGCTCCACATCGGCCACGGGCGCGCCGGACATCCGGCTCAAGTCCTGCGGACTCAGGCGGAACACCGCATGGGGATGCCCGCCCGCCGCCCATATTTCTTCAAAGCGGAACAAGGTCTGGTCAATCAGCGTGACGGAAGGCGTGGTGTGCGCCAGGGGGGGCACGCCGCCAATGGAGAAGCCCGTTCTGGCTTTGACAAACGCCGCATCCGCGCGTCCCAGCGGGCCGACCAAAGCGGCCACTTTCTTTTCATCCACCCGCTTGTCGCCCGAGGTCACGACCAGCACGGCCGCGTCATCGGATTGGCGGCGAAAGATGATGCTTTTGGCAATCTGCCCCACCGCGATGCCCAGCGCATCGGCGGCTTGCTGGGCCGTGCGCGCGGCGTCATCCAGCATCACGGGGGCATGAGGGTGGTCATGGGCCTGCAAGGCAGTGGCAACACGCTGCACCCCTTCGGGCAAAGCTTTCAGTTCAACGCCACACATATCAGCCCAATCGCTTCGCAAGCAAGGCCAGGGCCGCACGCGAATTGGATTTGCGCCCCAGAAAGTCGCTGATGAACTGGCCGGCGTCGATCAGCTTGTCCAGATCAATCCCCGTTTCAATGCCCATGCCGTGCAGCAGGTACACCACATCTTCGGTGGCCACATTCCCGGTGGCGCCCTTGGCGTAAGGGCAGCCGCCCAGGCCGGCGACCGAGGTATCAAACTGCCACACGCCCATTTGCAAACTGATCAGCGTGTTGACCAGCGCCTGGCCGTAGGTATCGTGAAAGTGCCCGGAGATGTCGTTGATGTCGTAGTGCTTGAGCGTCGCTTCGATGGCGCGCTGCACCTTGAGCGGCGTGCCGACGCCAATGGTGTCGGCGACACCGACGTGCTGCACGCCGATGCCCTTCATGAGCCCGGCCAGGTAGCTGACGCGCTCGGGCGCAATCTCGCCCTCGTACGGGCAGCCCACCGTACAGGACATGGCGCCGCGCACGTAGATGCCGGCGGCCCGCGCCGCCTGCACCACCGGCGCAAAGCGCTCGATGCTCTCAGCGATTGAGCAGTTGATATTCTTTTGGCTGAAAGCTTCGCTGGCCGCGCTGCGCGATG
>JAZKHK010000046.1:0-2261 GCA_040385425.1 Pseudomonadota bacterium
TCGCCGCCGGTGCCGGCGCGGATTTCCATGAAGGCGTTGCGCGCGTCGTCCGGGTCTTTGGGCAGCAGCATGCGCTGCAGCTCACCTTCGAGTTGTTGCAGTTCTGCTGTGGCGCTTGCGATTTCTTCTTGTGCCATGTCCGCCATGTCCGCGTCGCCGGCGGCGCTTTTCAGCATGTCTTGCGCTTCAGTCAGGTCGGCTTCGCGCTGCATGTAGCGCGACCAGCGGGTGGTGACGGCCGACACGTCGGTGTGTTCGCGTGACAGCACCAGAAACTGCTTCATGTCTTTCATGATGTCTTCGCGCGAGAGCAAGAATTCAAGCTCTCCCAAACGGTCTGCGTAGCGTGCGAGTTGTTGGCGGAGAAAGGGTTTCATGAAGATGTGGACGCTGAAATATATGAAGAAGAAGTCTCAAGTCGCGAGCACCAACGCACCAATGCACCAATGCGTTTGCACTTCCTTACTCAAAAGAGGCGGTCAAATCTGGCTGTTGGCTCCCTCTTCCACCCGGCGGGCTGGGAGAGGGCAGGGGAGTGAGAGGGGGAAACCAGCTAACGCTCTTTGCGCAAAAAGAAGTGCTGGATCGCCGAGGTAGCCCGCTCACGCGCTTGCGCGTCGCCCGCGCGCAATTCAGCCATGGCGCCATGCAGCATTTTTTGCGTCAATCCTTTGGACAGCGCTTCCAGCACGGCATCGACGTCTTCCCCTTTCGCCAGCAGCCGGCGGGCGCGAACCAACTCGGCGGCGCGCCATTCGTCGGCCTGGGCGTTGAGTTGCTGAATCAAGGTCACCGCACTGCGCTGGTCCACCCAGTGCAGGAAGCTCTGGACACCCGCATCCACAATCGCTTCCGCTTGTGCCACCGCTGCTTGACGGCTGGCCTGGGCGGTTTGCACCACGCCTGCCAGATCGTCCACGGTGTACAGGTACACGTCTTCCAGTGCTTTGACTTCAATCTCAATGTCGCGCGGCACCGCCAGATCGACCATGAACATGGGGCGGTGCTTGCGGCGCTTCAAGGCCCGCTCCACCGCGCCGAGGCCAATGATGGGCAAGGTGCTGGCAGTGCAGCTAATCACGGCGTCAAACTCGTGCAGGCGATCGGGCAGCTCGGCCAGATGCATGACCTGACCGCCAAAACGGCTGGCCAGTTTCTCCCCGCGTTCCAGCGTGCGGTTGGCGATGGCGATGGTTTTGGGCGTCTTGGCGGCAAAGTGGGTGGCGCAGAGTTCAATCATCTCGCCCGCGCCGACAAACAAAATCTTGACCTCGCTCAGGTCTTCAAATAACTGTCCGGCCAGGCGCACGGCGGCAGCAGCCATGCTGATGGAGTGGGCGCCAATCTCTGTCGAGGTGCGCACCTCCTTGGCGACGGCAAACGAGCGCTGAAACAACTGGCTTAGCGTGGTCCCCAGCGAACCGGCGGCCTCCGCCGCACGCACGGCATCTTTGAGCTGCCCCAGAATTTGCGGCTCACCCAACACCATCGAGTCCAGTCCACTGGCTACCCGAAAGGCGTGACGCGCCGCAAAGCCGTCTTCCAGCGTGTAGGAGTGGGAGCGCAGCAGGGTGGGCGAGACGCCGCCGGAATGGGCCAGCCAGTCCAGCGTATGTTCCAACTGAGGCTTTTCGCCCGCACAGTAGATCTCGGTGCGGTTGCAGGTGGAGATGAGCGCCGCCTCCGGTTGGCGCGCCAGCGACTCGCGCAAGCCCCGCAAAGTCGGCTCGATTTGATCGAGCGCGAACGCAAAACGACCGCGCAGATCAAGCGGCGCGGTCGTGTGATTAATTCCTAATGCCCAAACTGCCATATCGCGATTATAAAATCAGTGGATGTTGATAACACCCCCTTTACTGATGACTTCATATGGATATTGCTCTTAGTGGGTGCATTTGATTTTTCAAACCATGTGCTGAATTTTGTGGCCCCGGCGCTGTGGATGGCTGTGCTGGTGACCGTGGGCGCCCGTATTTTTATGAAAAAAAGCCCTGTAGCCCCCGCCCTGTCTGCGCAGATAGCTATTAATTTTGTAGTGAGTGTGGGAGGGCTTGTATTGGGTCTGTGGTTGTTTGGTCGTGACGGCAAGATGCTGACCTACACCGGGATGGCGCTGGTTTGCGCTACCTGCCAGTGGATCATGCTGCGTGGCTGGCGATTTTGAACATGAATTTCAGAATGCCAAAAATATGGTGCTATAATTGATAGCTTAGCGGCTGTAGCTCAGTTGGATAGAGTACTTGGCTACGAACCAAGGGGTC
>JAZKHK010000047.1:0-11855 GCA_040385425.1 Pseudomonadota bacterium
ACTGTTTGCCACACCGCGGGCCGCCCAGCCCTGCCCGACTTTGCCGGGTGATGCCACTGAGCTGACGGCGGCTGAGAAAGCCCAGGCCGGTGCGCTGATACGAGTCAACCATGTGGGCGAGGTATGCGCCCAGGCACTTTACACGGCGCAGGCATTTGCGACCAAAAACGAAACGCTTCGTGCCCATTACACCAAGGCCTGCATTGAAGAAACCGATCATCTGGCATGGACTGAGCAGCGCTTGAACGAACTGGGCGCGCACAAGTCTTTGCTTAACCCGCTGTGGTACGCGGGCGCCTTTGGACTGGGGCTGCTGGCCGGGCGGCTGGGGGACCGGGTGAGCCTGGGCTTTGTCGTGGAGACTGAAAACCAGGTGGAAGCGCATCTGGACAGCCATTTGGCGCTGTTGCCTGCCAACGACCACGCTTCGCGTGCCATCGTGGCACAAATGAAAGAAGACGAAGCGCGCCATGCTCTGGATGCCCAAAAAGCTGGCGCGGTGGAATTACCACCGGTCGTGAAAAATGCGATGCGCGCCGCCGCCAAGGTCATGACGACCATCGCGCACCGGATTTAAATCAAAGCTCCACTAAGTCAAAGCTGGTCACGATCTCCGCCGTCTTGGCCAGCATGATGCTGGCAGAGCAGTATTTGTCGTGGCTCATGGCAATGGCGCGCTCAACCGCCGTGGCGGGAATGCCTTTACCGGTGACGGTGAAATGCATATTGATGCGGGTGAACACCTTGGGGTCCACCTCGGCCCGCTCGGCGCTCAGTTTGACGGTGCAACCTTGCACATCGTGCCGGCCGCGCTTCAAAATCAGAACCACGTCATAAGCAGTGCAGCCCCCCGTGCCGGCCAGCACGGTTTCCATGGGGCGCGGCGCCAGATTGAGACCGCCGTTTTCAGGTTTGACGGTATCTGGCGCGCCGTCCATCATCAAGGTATGGCCGCTGCCCGTTTCGGCCACAAAACCCATGCCTGAACGTGTACCCGCCGCCCCGGTCCAGCTGACTGTGCATTCCATAATGAGACTCGCCCTTTAATTAAAGGTCAAGATTGTCACCTGTGGCGGGCGTTTATCATCAAAGTCCCATGAAAAACCAACACCTCACCCCCGCCGACTACCTGAAAAAAATCCTGACCGCCCGCGTTTATGACGTGGCCGTGGAAACCGCGCTGGAACCCGCCAAGAATTTGAGCGAGCGCCTGCACAACACCGTGCTGCTCAAGCGCGAAGACCAGCAACCGGTGCGCAGTTTCAAGCTGCGCGGCGCCTACAACAAAATGGCGCAGCTCACCCCCGAGCAATTGAAGAACGGCGTCATTTGCGCCTCGGCCGGCAACCATGCCCAAGGCGTGGCGCTGAGCGCCAAGCGCCTGGGGACGCGCGCCGTGATCGTGATGCCGACCACCACGCCGCAGGTCAAAATCGATGCCGTGCGTGGCTTTGGCGGCGAGGTGGTTCTGTCTGGCGAGAGCTATTCCGACGCTTACACCCATTCCGTCAAGCTTCAAAACGAACAGGGGCTGACCTTTATCCATCCGTTTGACGACCCGGACGTGATTGCCGGCCAAGGCACGATTGCCATGGAAATGCTGCGCCAGTTGCAAGGCCATGGCTCGAACCGGCTGGACGCCGTTTTCGTGGCGATTGGCGGCGGCGGCCTGATCTCGGGCGTGGCCAACTACATCAAGGCCGTGCGCCCGGAGATCAAGGTGATCGGCGTGCAGATGAACGACTCGGACGCCATGGCGCAGTCGATCGCCGCCCAAAAACGCCTCACGCTGGCCGATGTCGGCCTGTTCTCGGACGGCACAGCGGTGAAGCTGGTGGGCGAAGAAACTTTCCGGGTCGCCAGCGAACTGGTGGACGAATTCATGACCGTGGACACCGATGCCGTGTGCGCCGCGATCAAGGATGTGTTTGTGGACACCCGCAGCATCGTCGAACCTGCCGGGGCTCTGGCGGTGGCGGCCATCAAACAGTACGTGGCGGAGCACCAGACCCAGGGCGAAACCTACGCCGCCATTTTGTGCGGCGCCAACATGAACTTTGACCGCCTGCGCTTTGTAGCCGAGCGCGCCGAAGTCGGCGAAGAGCGCGAAGCCCTGTTTGCGGTAACGATCCCCGAAGAGCGCGGCAGCTTCAAACGCTTTTGCGAGCTGATTGGCGACTTGCCCGGCGGTCCGCGCAATGTGACGGAGTTCAACTACCGCATCAGCGACGCGGCCCAGGCCCATGTGTTCATGGGCCTGACCACGTCAGCCAAGGGTGAATCGGCCACGATCGCCAGCAACTTCATCCAACATGGCTTTGAGGCGCTGGACTTGACGCACGACGAACTGGCCAAGGAACATGTGCGCCACATGGTCGGCGGGCATTCCAAACTGGCGCAAAACGAGCGCTTGCTGCGCTTCATCTTCCCCGAGCGGCCCGGTGCCTTGCTGAAGTTCCTGAGCCTGATGCGCCCGGGCTGGAACATCAGCTTGTTCCACTACCGCAACCAGGGCGCCGACTATGGCCGCATTCTGGTGGGCGTGCAGGTGCCCGAGGTGGACACCGCCGCGTTTGACGAATTCCTGGAAACGCTGGACTACCCGTATGTGGAAGAAACCGGCAATCCGGTTTTCAAGATGTTTTTGCAGTCATGAGCATCTCGCTGGACGGCAAACTGGTGGTGGCGATTTCCTCGCGCGCCCTGTTTGACTTTGAAGAAGAAAACGAAGTCTTTGAGCAGGGCGACGACCGGGCCTACATGGCGTTGCAACTGAAGCGGCTGGACATACCGGCCAAACCGGGCGTGGCGTTTTCGCTGATCAAGAAGCTGATGGCCTTCAACCATGCGCCGGCGGCTCTCTTGAACCAGAACGGCACCCCATCCGGCGCCGAAACCACCACTCAACAACCCGCTATTCAGTCCGCGACCCAGCCGGTTGAAGTGGTGATCCTGTCGCGCAACGACCCGGTGTCGGGCATGCGGGTGTTCCGTTCGGCCCAACATTACGGCTTGCCGATCCAGCGCGGAAGCTTCACGCGCGGGCAGTCGCCCTGGCGTTATCTCAAACCGCTGCATGCCAACCTGTTTTTATCCACCCATTTGAGCGACGTGCGCGCCGCGCTGGACGCCGGCGTGCCCGCGGCGCAGGTGTACCCGCAGTCGGTCCACGCCGGGGATGCCTATCCGAATGAAGTGCGCATCGCGTTTGACGGCGACGCCGTGCTGTTCAGCGATGAAGCCGAGCGCGTGTACCAAGCGCAAGGCCTGACGGCTTTCCAGAAACACGAGACCGACAAGGCGCAGCAACCGCTGTTGGCCGGGCCGTTCAAGCCGCTGCTGGCCGCCCTGCAGCGCCTGCAACAGAGCGGCACACCCAGCATGCGCATCCGTACCGCACTGGTCACCGCCCGCAGCGCCCCGGCGCATGAACGCGCGATTCGCACCCTGATGAACTGGAACATCGAGGTGGACGAGGCCATGTTCCTCGGCGGCCTGCCCAAAGGCGAATTTTTGCGCGAGTTCGAGCCTGATTTTTTCTTTGACGACCAGACCGGCCACGTCGATTCAGCCTCCCGCCATGTGCCGTCCGGCCATGTAGCGAGCGGCGTGTCCAACCCGCTGCGCTAAACAGTCCGTTCATGACGCCACCCTCCAAACTAAAGGCATTCAAAGCCTTCTGTGCCCAAGCCTGGGCGTTGACCAAGCCTTATTACATTCAGTCGGATGAAAAGTGGAAAGCGCGTGGCCTGCTGCTCGCCATCGTCGCACTGAACCTGGGTCTGGTGTACATGGCGGTGCTGTTCAATGACTGGAACAAGCTGTTTTACGACGCACTGCAGGAAAAGAATGCCACAGTGTTCTGGGCGCAACTGGGGCGTTTCACCTACCTGGCGTTCGCCTTCATCATCATCGCGGTCTACAAGTTTTACCTGACCCAGTTGCTGGAGATGCGCTGGCGCGCCTGGATGACCGCCCACTACCTGCAGCGCTGGCTGAGCAACCAGGCGTTTTACCGACTAGAGCTGGCGCGCTTCACGGCCAAGCCGTCTGCGGGCGAGGACAACGCGCCGCCCCCGATTCCCGACAACCCGGACCAGCGGATTCAAGAAGACATCAACCAGTTCAGCAGCTTCACAATTTCAATCACCATGGGCCTGCTGAACGCCGTGGTGACGCTGGCCAGTTTTGTCGGCATTTTGTGGGGCTTGTCAGGCGGGTTTGCGTTCTCCGTCAACGGCAGCGAGTACAACATTCCCGGCTTCATGGTCTGGATGGCGGTGCTGTACTGCACGGCCGGCAGCGTGTTGACACACTACATCGGGCGGCCCCAGATCAAGCTGAATTTTGAGCAACAGCGACTGGAGGCCGACTTTCGGCACCACATGGTGCGGGTGCGGGAATACAGCGAATCGATTGCGCTGGACAAAGGTGAAACGGTGGAACGGGGGCAGCTGGACCTGCGCTTCTCCAAAGTGCTGGGCAACTATCTGGCGCTGATCAAGGCGCAAAAGAATCTGGTCTGGTTCACCAGCTTTTTTGGCCAGGCGGCCGTGGTCTTTCCGTTCGTGGTGGCGGCGCCGCGCTTTTTCAGCGGCGCGATCCAACTGGGCGAATTGATGCAGATATCAAGCGCCTTTGGCCAGGTCCAAGGCGCCTTGAGCTGGTTTGTGGACAGCTACGGCAGTCTGGCCACTTGGCGGGCCACGACCGACCGTTTAACCAGTTTTGAAGCATCATTTAAGGCTCTAGCCCCCGTGGAACCTGCACAAGCAGCTATTGATTCAGTAGCACTTGAAGCACATGACCTGACCGTGGCACTGCCCAACGGCGCCGTGTTGCTGGCCGGCGCTGCCCTGTGCGCCCAGCCCGGCGACCGGGTGCTGCTGCAAGGGCCGTCGGGCAGCGGCAAGTCCACCCTGTTTCGCACTTTGGCGGGCATCTGGCCCTTTGCCAAGGGTGAAGTGACCCGCCCGGCTGATGCCATGTTCATTCCGCAACGGCCCTATTTCCCGAACGGACCGCTGCGCGATGCGCTGGCCTACCCCGAATCGCCTTCCCGCTACACCGATGAGCAACTGCGCCAGGCGCTGCAGGATACGCTGCTGCCGCAACTCAGCGAGCAACTGGACCAGGCCGATGCGTGGAGCCAGAAGCTCTCGGGCGGGGAACAACAACGACTCGCCATTGCCCGCGTGTTGCTGAAGAAACCCAAGTGGGTGTTTGCCGACGAGGCCACCAGCGCACTGGACGAAAAAACTGAAAATTTAGTCTACAAACGGCTTTTAGCCCTTATAGAACATGCACAAGGCGCTATTATTTCAATAGCACATCGACCTAGCGTAGCCGCGTTTCATACCCAGCGCTGGACGCTGGAAAAGCAGCCTGACGGCGCACCGGCGCTGTACCGGTTGCTCGCCCAAGACAGCGACAGCCATCCGCCAGAAGTTCAGACCGCCGAAAAACGCTCGTAACCCCGTGCCCGCAACTCGCAAGCCGGGCAGGTGCCGCAGCCGTAGCCCCAGGCATGGCGGTGTTCGCGGTCACCCAGGTAGCAGGTGTGGGTGTGCTCGATGATCAGGTTCAGCAAGACCTCGCCGCCGTTGGCCACGCCCGACTTCTCACCCAGTTCGTGGGCCAGCGCCCAAGTGGCGGCTTTGTCGATCCACATCAGCGGGGTTTCAATCAAAAAGCGTTTGTCCATGCCCAAAGACAAGGCCAGTTGCATGGCCTTCATGGTGTCGTCGCGGCAATCGGGATAGCCGGAAAAGTCGGTTTCGCAGACGCCGGTGACCATCACTTGCAGGTCGCGCCGATAAGCCACGGCGGCGGCCAGCGTCAAAAACAAGAGGTTGCGGCCCGGCACAAAGGTATTGGGCAAACCGCTTTGCTCCATTTTGAAAGCGGTGTCACGCGTCAGCGAGGTATCGCTGACTTCGCCCAGCACGGCCAGGTCCAGCAGATGGTCTTCGCCCAACTTGTCGGCCCATTGTGGAAACTGACAGCGAATTTCAGACAACACCTTGAGCCGTGCTTCCAGCTCGACGTGATGGCGCTGACGATAGTCAAAGGCGATGGTTTCGACCCGCTGGTACTTGGAAAGTGCCTGGGCCAGACAAGTGGTGGAATCCTGTCCACCGGAGAAAAGAACAAGGGCTGTAGTGTGCATCCCCCAATGTTAGGGGATAGCGCGCCTCAGGTCTTTTCTGTCTTGTTGATTTTGCTGGGCGAGTAAGTGAGCACTTCGGTCGACAGCACGCCGGGCGGGGCATTGAGGTTGTGCTGCGACGCGTCAACCTGATTCTTGACCTGATGGACTTGAATAGCACTGCCACTGGCGATCCACATGGATTTAACGTGGTCTATCAACATTTTGTACAGCGGCTCAGGCGGCGGATCTTCCACTTTTTCGGGCGCAGGGCGGTGAATGGTCCAGTCTTTGGGCGTGGTCGCTGCCTCTGAGCCGCGTTTGGTCGGATCAGACACGCTGGTATAGACCCCCTCCCCGCTGCTGGGCTTGTTGGCCATGTTCACCAAATTGACCACGCTGGGCGTGGGCTCCGATGGCGTGACCTTGTCAACAGGGGCTGCTTGATTGACTTTGACAACCGCCATAGAAGCCAGGTCCGCGCCGGAGGGGCGCAGACTGGGGACTCGATCGAGGGGTGACATGTTCATTTTGTTTAAAGCCGCAAACCAGGTTTGAGGGTCTTCTCCGTGTACGTATCTTTCTTAACGGCAGATTTAGGGGGTTATTTAGGCCTATTTCTAAAATAATTCAATTATTTTAGAAATAAACGGCCATCACAAGCGAAACGCCACAGAAGCGACGCTGACCCTTACTCGATGAGCACGAAGCCCCGGGTCTGGTCGGCATTGTCGGCATCGACCGTGTTCATCGCGGCAAACAGGTCTTCTGTTGTCACCCACACCGGCGGGTACTTGTAGCGGGACACGTCGAGTATCAGGAAGCGGTCAGTTTTTTCGTCGTACGCGGCCAGGGGCGAGAGGTGTCCGCCCTTTTCCTGTCCCAGTGCCCGGCGCAGATAGTTCACCACCACATGGTGCCTGGGCAGACTCAAGTACCTGACGGCCGATGCGCGAAACCGGGCCATCGCACCCGTTGCCGCATGGTGGACTTCGGCGCGAACACCATGCAACTGCAGCAAGCGGGCAAACTGATCAAGGGTCATACCTTGCCTCAATAAATCGGCTTGCGGCAATATCGGTTCGGTTGTGTCGTTCAGCACGTTGTCCTGGGTGAACGTGGTGAAGAGCTCGATGCCGGGCAGGGGCGGGGCCGGCACTTCAAGGGCATTGAGCACCATGACCAGGGTCGCGACACCGCAATACGCCTGGTTCTTCTGCGTCACAAACTGCATGCTCAGCGGCCAGTAGGCTTGCCGGGCGGTGCTTTCGATCAGGAGTCGCTCCCCCGTGTCGCTGCCCAGGCCGATGAGATTGGCCGGCAGCGGCAGCGTCTCGGCTGCGGCGCCCACAGTCGCCAGGCCAACGGCCACAGCGACCGTCCCCAAATGCGAAACAACCGAACGCCTCAACCACGACACCAGCCGCCTCGGCCAGCCCCTCCTGGACATCTGCATTGAAATCAATTACCCGGATGGGTCTTGATATACGCCTGGATGACTTCCGACACCTTCTCCAGCTTTTGCATCGCTTCGGGTACGAATTTCGTCACAGGATGCGCGATGCGGTATTTATCCATGAAATCCTCCAGCGACTCGTGCTGGTCAGGCGGAAGTCTGGCCTCCATTTCCTTTTTGGTGGTGTAAGCATGCTGTTGACGAAGTTCAGCCGCCAGTTCACGCACATGGGCCGCAAGTATCAAGTCTTCCGTTTTCATGGCTTTTCCAGTTCAAAAAGGTTTTAGATAAGGGTGTCGCTATTGTGCGCGTGACTGCCCGAATTTGTGAACCGTAGCTCTTCAGCAGCGATGGGGTTAACCCGCGACAATTCCAGCATGAAGACACTGCACAACATGGCTTTCTCCCTGCTCGATCTGGTCTCGATCCGGGAAGGCGGCAGCGTGGCCGATGCGCTGGGTATCGCTTTGCGCACCGCGCAGGCCGCCGAGTCGCTCGGATTTACCCGCTACTGGCTGGCCGAGCACCACAACATGCCCGGCATCGCGAGTTCAGCCACCGCCGTGCTGGTCGGACACATCGCCGGTGGCACCCAGCGCATCCGCGTCGGCTCCGGCGGCATCATGTTGCCCAACCATGCCCCGCTGGTCGTGGCGGAAGCGTTCGGCACACTGGCCGAACTCTATCCCGATCGGATCGATTTGGGCCTCGGACGTGCGCCCGGCACCGATCCCGTCACCATGCGGGCGCTGCGTCGTGACCGGCTTGAAACCGAAGAAGACTTTCCACGCGAAGTGGCGGAACTCCAGCAGTTGCTGGCCCCGGCCCGACCGGGTCAGCGGGTAATTGCCACGCCGGGCGCCGGGACCCTGGTGCCGATCTGGTTGCTGGGATCGAGCCTGTTTTCAGCCGCACTGGCCGCTGAGCGCGGCCTGCCCTACGCTTTTGCAGCCCATTTCGCGCCCCGCCTGCTGCTGCAGGCGCTGGAGGTTTACCGGCAAAACTTCAAACCCTCGGCCAGCTTGGAAAAACCTTATGTGATCGTCGGCATTCCCCTCATCGCAGCGCCCACCGACGAGGAGGCCGAGTACCTGGCCAGCAGCACTTATCAGCGCGTCCTGGGTATCCTGCGCGGCGACCGGCAACGGCTGCCGCCTCCGGTTGCCAACTTTTTATCGCAGCTCAATCCCCAGGAGCAGGCAGGCATTGCCGGTTTCCTGGGGGCCGCCGTGATTGGCGGGCCAGATTCGGTGCGCGCAGGATTGAACGCCCTGGCCCAGTCCACCGAGGCCGATGAGTTCATGCTGGTGTGTGATGTCTTTGATCCTTTGTTGCGTGTGCGCTCCCTGGAGATCGCAGCCGCCGCTTTTTCCTAAAACTAAAGGCCGAAAAAGAGCTGATTTCCCCTGTGCTTCCTTCGATAGCCATCGGCTCGTTACGAACAAAATTATCCGTAACGAACCGCAGCCTAACGATTAAGGGGCCTTGAAAATGGAAACACTTGAAGAACAAACCTGCATCACCGACGTGCTCAAGACAGCCGCGCTTTGTGTTCGCAACTGCAGCATGACCAGTCTGCTTGCCAGCACATGCGAAGGAATGGAGGATGAAGGTGACGAACTCCTGGACGGCGCGACCATCATGACGTTCCTGGAATTGGCACTGCCCGATGAAATTTGCCTGGTTGCGGACCGCGCAACGAATGTCAATGACGACCTTGTCGTGGTTCAGGTTGGCGAAACGCAGGCCGTTATTGGCGTGGTCAGCCAGGACGGCGAATGCGCTTATCCAGACATCATCAGCTACAACGAGTTACTGGAGAGCCTGGCTTTTGTATCGACGGATATTTTGTTGCCCTACACACGTTTTGAGGGCGGCGTCATGGTTTTCGCCGGTTTAGCAGCCCAGCAAATGGCTGCCGCCAACGGCATGACCATCACGCCCATTCGCCATGTTGCGCACGAAAGCATCCATTCTTTCTACAGCTATGGACATCACTTCGCACCCAACAATCAACACCTTGGCCGCTGATATGGCAGGCCGTTAAAACCGGCCAACTGACAGCATCAACAGCCAAGTTTTGACCAGGCACCTGGCATTTTTCGGTAGCTTATTTGTTTTCCAACTATCGTTTATCGGTATAAATCGTTTCGCTTTGAGGGCTTGCTGCCTAGCATTGGCAGCCTTGCCCTCAACTCGAACGATACCGATGAACCCGATTCTCTCTGGCGCCTACGATCCTCACTACGATCCGCTGGTGGCACCGGACCCCGGTGCCGGCCGCGCGTATGCGCCGACTTATTGGGTCGCCAGCGCCGGCGCGCCGCCCGAAGACGACGGCCCGGTCCGGCAGGACGTAGATGCCGACGTGGTCATCATCGGCGCGGGCTTGACCGGCCTCTCCACCGCCTTGTACCTGGCGCAGGAACACGGCATCCAGGCACGGGTGCTGGAGGCCAACCAGACAGCCTGGGGCTGCTCCAGCCGCAACGGCGGTCAGGGCCAGAACGCGAGCGGCCGGCTCACCCGCTCCCAATGGATCGAGCGCTGGGGCCTGGATGTCGCAAAACAGCTCGACACCGAAATCCGCACCGGTTTTGAGAACTTCAAACACCTGACGACGCAGATCGATTGCGACGCCTTCGATGGCGGCCACCTGTACCTGGCGCACCGGCCCGAGAAGCTGGCCTACCTGCGCCGCGAGGCCAGTGTCCGGCGCGATATCTTTGGCTATGACACCCGGCTCCTCACGTCAGAAGAAGTGCGGCGCGACTACTGCGACGAGCGCGAAAACGCAGGCGCCATGCTGGAAGCCGAAGGGGTCGGCATTCACCCCCTGAAGTTCAGCTTTGGCCTGCTCCGCCAAGCGCGCGCCTTGGGCGCCAAGGTTCACACTGCCAGCCCGGTGCAGGGCTGGCAGACCGCCAACGGCGTCCACCATCTGCGCACCCCCGGCGGCACGGTGCGCGCCAAACGCGTCGTCGTCTGCACCGGCGGCTACACCGGGCAGGCCCTGAACCCGCTGCTGAAAAACAAGATCATGCCGATCCTGTCCAACTCGGTGGTGACGCGCCCGCTCACCGCCTCCGAGCTGGCGGCGACCCACTTCCGTTCCCACACTTTCCTGACCGACACGCGCACCCTGCGTTTTTACTGCCGGCTCCTCAAGGACAACCGGCTGCAACTCGGCAGCCGCAGCGCCGTCACCGGCGCCGAAGCGCTGGACCCGAGGCACCGCAAGCTCCTCACCGATGCCATTGCGCGCAAGTTTCCGCCGCTGGCGGGCATCCAGATCGACTACTCCTGGTGGGGCTGGGTCGATGTCAGCCACGACATGATGCCGCGCATCACCCGGCCCGACCCGGCCCAAAACGTCTGGTACGCCGTGGGCTATGGCGGCAACGGCGTGTCGTTTTCGACCTGGGCCGGCAAGCGCCTGGCGCAAAGAGTGGCGGGCCAGGACTCGGGGCAAGACGTGCTCAAACTGCCGATTTACAGCTCGCCGCTGCAGCACCCCAACCTGTTCGGGGTGGTGCGCTCCCCGGCGCTCGCGCCGTTTCGACGGCTCGGCCAGCGCATGCTGTACAAATGGTATTGGCTGCGCGACGAGAAGCTATAACGCACGCGAACAGCGGGTTAAACTTGTTTTTGGAACAAAACATACCGCTGTACTGTCATTCGCATGCCTCAAAAAATCACTTCAGCCAGCGCTGCTGCCACGGGTTCTTCCGCCGAGCGCAGTCTGCGGCTGCTGGCCCACTTGGCCGAAACCGGACGCGCGCTCTCGCTGGCCGAACTGGCCGAGCATCTGGCCCTGCCCAAGGCAACGGCGCACCGCCTGTGCATGCAATTGCTCGACACCGGCTTTATTGCCCGCGATGTCAAGGAGCGCGACTATGTGGTGGGCCCCGCGCTGCGCGAACTGGCCTTCAACACCCTGAACCATGGCACCTTGCGCGGCCTGCGCCACGAGGTGCTGGCCGACCTGGTCGCAGAGATCGGCGAGACCTGCAATCTGACGACGCTCGACGGCGCCACGGTGCTGTACCTCGACCGGGTCGAAGCGCCGTGGCCCTGGCGCCTGACGCTGGCGACGCCGTATTTCGCCACTTCGGCCAGCAGTCCGTCGATTGCCGAGGCCTGTGCGTTGTCGGCATCGATCAGCACCGCCAACCGGCGCTGGCCTTCCTCGGCGTGGCCGCCGCGCGTCGTTCCGTTAGCGGCCATGGCGGCCTCCCGCTGGGGTTCCAG
>JAZKHK010000047.1:11865-31968 GCA_040385425.1 Pseudomonadota bacterium
CTGGCGCCTGACGCTGGCCGTGGGTGAGCATGTGCCGCTGCATTGCACGGCCAGCGGCAAACTGTTTCTGGCGCACCTGCCACCCAAGCAACGCGAGCCCCTGCTGGCGCAACTGAACCTCAAACCCATGACCGGCAACACCCTCACATCGGTGACGGCACTGCAGGCCGAATGCGATGCCATCGCCGCCGCTGGCTATGCAGTGGATCGTGAGGAATTCATCGAAGGCCTGCTCGCACTGGCCGTACCGGTGCGCGACCCCGAAGGCACAGTCCGCGCCGCCCTCGCCGTCCACGCGCCCCGCTCCCGTTTGTCGTTTGAACAGGCGCTGGAACGGCTGCCGGCGATGCAAGCGGCTGCGGAAAAAATGAGCCGGCTTCTATAAATCCAATGGGTTCCCGTGGAACAGCCCTTCATCACCCTCTCTTGGGCGCACGGACATGCAGCAATTTGAATTTCGACTCAACATCACGGAACAGCAGTACCTGAACTACTACAGGGGGTCGGTCCGACAAGTCATCGTCAGGAGCAGCACTGGCGCGACGATCCAGTTCCCGGCTTCGCTGCTCACGAAATTTGTAACATCCAGCGGAGTCCAAGGTCACTTTATTTTGACTTGCGACGATGCTTTCAAGGGCTCTGAAGTTCGACGGGTGAATTGACCCGGCTCAGAGATTGGATTTCCACGTTGCGGCTGCTCGCTAAATTCGGCAACGGGCCAGTTGTTGACCGTCACGAATGACCGGTATGGAGACTGCTAAATTCAAGTAAATGTGATATTTGATATCACTCAAACCGTATTGGCCTGAGGCAGCTCTACGGTGATGGTGGTGGTGTTGTTCTCGTCAGATGTCGTCAACGCTATGCTTCCGTTTTGCGCTTCAATCAGCAATTTGGCCGAATAAGTGCCCAAGCCAGTGCCGCCAGACTTGCCGCTGGTGACAAACTTGTCAAAGAAGTGTTCTCGAATCTCAGCAGGCACAGCGCCGATGTTTTCAATCACTATGCGCAATAGTGAATCGCAAAATAGCTTGACAGATACCTTGGTCCCGTCGGGCGCGGCCTCGCAAGCGTTTTTCAGTAGATTTTGAAAAAGTGAATAGCACAGCATGGCATCACCCAATGCCTGCGGCATCTCATCCCCCACTGCCACATCGGCATCGACCGAGATGGTCAGATCCTTGCTCGAATACGCTGCACGATTAATTTCTGCAATGCGCCGCAGAATGTCGCTCACATCCACCGGCACAGCATTGAGTTTGAAGCGCCCGGTCTCAATCTTGAACAACTCGGATGACAAGTTGACCATATTCAGCACCTGCAGTGACGTTTGTTCAATTAATCTGATTTGCTCCAACTGCTTGCGACCCAAGGAATCGTCGTCGATCAGCGAATGCAGCAAGCCCAAGACCCCCGCCAAAGGACCTTTGATATCGTGACGGGAAATATGCTCCACATGTTCACGCAACTGGGCCATTTCAACCATATCGTCGTATTCGGCCTGGAGATTTTTTCGCATTTGCACATAGCGCATGAAGTTGCGCACCCGATGCTTGAGCACTTCGGGGTCGATTGGCTTGGTAATGAAATCCACCGCACCCAGGTCAAGGCCCTTCAGTCTTGCATCGTCAGAGGTCATGGCCGTTACAAAAATGACCGGTGTACTTTCCGATGTGGGGTGCTCTCGCATACGCTTGGCTACTTCAAAACCGTCTATCTCGGGCATCATGATGTCAAGCAGCACCAGATCAGGAGGGTCGTCCGAGGTACAAATTTCCAATGCTTTGACACCGTTTTGCGCTAGGCGCACCCGATACTCCTGCTTTAGCAAACCTGACAGCAGCATCAAATTGTCTGGCGTGTCATCCACGATCAGGATTGTCGGTCGTGGTGGCACTTTGGACACGGCTTGGGCCTTGGGAGATGTCGCCAAAGAGGCGAGGATGGCTGCTGTAGGGGTGCGCCTGGGCTGCCAAGTTAACGCCTTTTCCACCCGTACCATCAATTGCCCTGGTGAATAAGGCTTAAGAATCATTGATGTTACCCCGCAGGCAATGGCTTCCTCAATGCGTGGGCGCTCTGCCTCGGCCGTGATCATGATGAAGGGCAAAGTAAACAGCTTTGGATCCTCCCGTATCTCCTTAAGCAGTTCCAGTCCGGACATGATGGGCATGTTCCAGTCCGATAGAACAACATTCACGTTCTGACTTCTCAAAATCCGCAAGGCTTCTCTGCCGTCCCTGGCCGTCACTATTTTTTCTGCACCCAATTGCCTTAACTGGTTAGCAGTGACTCGGCGCATGGCCTCAAAGTCATCGACTACAAGATAAGTGAGGGCTTTGTCGAGCGTGGGAACGTGCGGCTGGTTGTAGATCGCGACCATCAAATGTCTCCTTGTTGCAATATGGCCAGCGCAGCGTCATAGTCATAACCTTCAATAGCCTGCCCGACCCGTTTCAAGTTGGCTGCCATCGGTGTGTTTTTAGCCAACTCTTCCAAGACATTCAGCGCATCAGAAGCATCGCTATCGCTATCTTTGAGCAAGTCCGTCAGCCGATCCAAGGCATCCTGCAACTGCGTTGCATCCACCTCCAGCATAGGGACTGGCGTTGTCGGCTCTGCTACGGGTGACTGGCTGGTTGTCACAGGTGCATCACCGACTTCCTTCAAGCCTTGGATCACAGGCTCCAACTGCGCCAGAGTTTTAACCAGCAGGGTATCCACATCATTCGCATCGGCTCCGACCAAATAGGCATGTTCGAGCTCCCCCGCCGCTGCCTGCACCCCTTTGGCACCAATGTTGCCGGCGGTGCCCTTCAGGGTGTGTGCGGCTCTGGCGGCGGCTGTTGGATCAGCATCTTGACGCGCGGCAGCAAAGATTTGGGCAAAGTTGCCCTGGCTGTCGCGGAACTTCACCAGCAAGCGGGTGTAAAGCTTGGCGTTGTCCATGGTGGTGGCCAGACCTGCCTGGATGTCTATACCAGGCAAATCCGGCAGATCCCAGCCCGTCACCTCAGTTTTTATCAATTTTTCAGGGTCTTTTAGGGCTGTAGCCCTTGTGGGGCTTGCGCTAGCAGCTTCTTTTTTTATAGCAACTTCCAATGCTGTCGCGATGATGGGGTGGGCCGATTTAGGCTGGATCCACTTGGCCATGATGGCAAACATGTCACCCACGTTGAGCGGTTTGGCAATGTGATCCCACATACCCGCGTCTATGACTTTTTCTTTATCACCTGCCATGGCGTTGGCAGTCATGGCCACGATGGGCAGCTCTTTGAAGGCCGGGTTCTTGCGGATCTCGCGAGTAGCGGTGTAGCCATCCATGACCGGCATCTGACAGTCCATGAGCACACCATCAAAATTGGCATCACGGTTGAGGATGTCCAGTGCCTCCTGGCCGTGGTTGGCCAGAACGACCTCCATGCCTGCGCTACGCAACAATTCCAGTGCCAGCTCCTGATTCATATCGTTGTCTTCAACCAGCAACACACGCGCACCGGCCAGTCGGGCCATCACCTCTGAGTGGTTGTCGGCCTTTTCGTGAGAGCGGGTGTCGGTGATAAAGCCTTTGTCCAGTGCTTCAGCAATAGCCTCCAGCAAGGTCGAGGCAGTCACGGGTTTGGTCAGCACGGTTTTAAGGGACACGCCGCGTTGCAGGGCAGAACTCATCGCTTCATCGCGGCCATAAGCGGTCACCATGATGACCGCGGGAATGCGGGCCGAGTCGCCGTGCTGAACCTTTGTTTGAAGTTGGCGTATGGTTTCTACGCCGTCCATGACCGGCATTTTCCAGTCCATCAGCACAAGGTCATAAGGCAGAGCTTGTTTCTCGGCCTCGGCCAACATGTTCAGGGCTTGCGCGCCGTCCCACGCCGTGTCGACCTCCAGACCAAAAGTCTTGGCCATGGTAGACAAAATCTCGCGTGCACTGGCGTTATCGTCCACCACCAGCACGCGTACGCCCAACAGTTCTTCTGCATTGAACATGCGCCTTGGCATGGGCTCGGCTTGCAGGCCAAAACGGGCATGAAAGTGAAAACTCGAACCTTTACCCGCTTCAGATTCAACCCAGATGCGCCCTTGCATCAACTCAACCAGGTTTTTGGAGATAGCCAAGCCCAGCCCGGTGCCGCCGTATTTTCGGGTGGTGGAGGCATCGGCTTGGCTGAACGACTGGAACATTTTTCCGCACTGCTCTGGGGTCATGCCAATGCCGGAATCACGCACCCAAAAGTGCAGTTCCACTCCGCTGTCATCTTGAGATACCTTGTCAATGCCGACCACAATTTCGCCTTTGTGGGTGAACTTGACGGCATTGTTGCCCAGGTTGACCAGGATTTGGCCCAACCTCAGAGGGTCTCCCGTCAAGGCGGTTGGCACATCCGCAGCGGCATTGAACAGCAGCTCCAGTCCTTTGTCTTCGGCATTCATGCCGACCAGATTGGCCAGGTTATCCATCACATCTTCCAGTCGGAAGTCGATGGTTTCCATGCTCATCTTGCCCGCTTCAATCTTGGAAAAGTCCAGGATGTCGTTGATGATGCCCAGCAAGTTTTCCCCCGAGCGATGAACTTTCTCCACATAGTTTCGCTGCTTCTTATCCAGATTGGTCTGCAGTGCCAGGTGGCTCATGCCAATGATGGCGTTCATCGGGGTGCGGATTTCGTGGCTCATGTTGGCCAAGAAATCGCTCTTGGCTCTGGTGGCTTCTTCGGCTACTTGCTTGGCTTGGCGAATGGCATCTTCAGCCCGCTTGGCCGCTGTGATATCGACCGTGACACCGTACATATCGGTGGGGGTGCCGCTGGCATCCTTGACCACATGACCGAGCGCATGTATCCAGATTATTTTGCTGTCCACCGGGCGCTTGTAAGCGTAAATGGAGTTGTAGGAGGAAACTCGCCCCTCTATCGCCGCAGTGAAATTTTCCAGAGTCGCCTGCGCTGCTTCTATGTCGCCAGCCTCAACGCAGGGAAACCATTCTTCCATCACCCGATAGCGATAACCCTCGCGAGGCACATCGCCATATATCTTGCAGGCACGCTCTGACGAGTTGTACCAGCCTGAGTCATCAAGGGGCACATGCCAGTAGCCGGCTTGGGTCAGGTCCAGCGCCTGATCACTCAGAAAATTCGCCAAGCGAAGTTTTTCCTCGGCGGCCTTGCGGTCAGTGATGTCAACGGCAATGCTGCAAATGCCGGTGATGGCATCCCCCTGGCGCATCGGCACTTTGGTGGCGGGTGTTTCTAGGCCTAAATCACACCTGGCTCCAGCTTCGGTGTTCACACTCTCTTCAACGGTTACCAAAGTACCTTGACGCAGCACTGCCATGTCATTCTCGTGGTACTCCTTGCCCCGTCCCTGAGGATTTACCGCCAGGGTTGAGCGCCCGACGACATCCAAACGCCTGAGTCCTGTGGCCTGCTCCCAATCGGTATTCACAAAGCTGTAAACCCCTTGCGCGTCCTTGACATAAACGGCTGAGTTGATGTTTTCCAGCACCGCCTCCATGAACAGGCGGTTGCGCTCCAACTCATGGGTGGTACGTTGCAAGGAAACTTGTTGCGCCTCCAGTTCCACTGTTTGCTCTTCCAGGTGTGCCGCCTGCTTTTCCATACTCTCGGCCTGGCGTTGCGTTTCCTGCAGCAGCTGCTGAGCCTTGACGGTGCGCTCCAGAATTTCCAGATTCATCGCCAGGATCGGCATCAGCCCATCGAGCAAGGCCTGTTGTCGATCGTCAAGCTGTGCAAACGAGGCCAGCTCAACCACCGCCAGCAGCCGTTCGTTGCGCAGCACCGGCATCACCGCGATGGTGCGGGGCACACCTTCGCCCAAACTGGAGCCAATGCGCACGTAATCTGACGGTGGGTTGGTGATGGTGATGGGCGCCTTCTCCAATGCGCACTGACCCACCAATCCCTGGCCAAGGGCAAAGTACTGATCGATGTTTTTGCGCTCCAAAAATGCATAACTGCCCAACATGCGCAGTCGTTTTTGCTCGGCCTCGAAGATGTAAAAAACGCCGTGTCCCAGGTTGATCAAAGGCCCCATGCAAGATAAAAAAAGCTGCGACATATCCGTGAAGGTGTCCACCTGCTGCAGCTTGCTGCTGATCTCAGCAATATGAGTCTTGACCCAGCGCTCGGACTCCATTTGCCGGGCTTCACCCTGCAACACAGCGACCGCACGGGCCAGGTCACCAATCTCGTTGGGGTAATCAGTATGCGGCAGCACTTGGTCAAATTTACCCCGCGAGAGTTGTTGTACCGCATCACGGATGCGGTACATCGGTAGCCGAATTGAGCGCCCCACGGCAACTCCAAACAATATCCCGGCCAGCAAGCCCCCGACGACGATTGCGAGCAAATACTTCTCGCCCTGAGCCGCCTCCTGCTGGGCTTCTTGCACGCGAACGGCGGCGTTTTCTTCCTTGGCTTGCTCCAACGTCAGTAGCACATCGTTGGCGGCGTTGCCAGACTTCTGGAAGTTGATGGAGCCAACCAGCGTTGTCGCCTCATCGGTCCGTGCGGCCGACATCAAGGCCAGGGCCTTGTCAATCTCGCGCAGGTAGTCGGTCAACTTGGCTTCAAATTGGGCAAACCGTTGCCTTTGCACCTCTTCGTGCATGGTGGGGCGCAGCATCTCCATCTTCCGGGAAATCTGCTGTCTGGCCTGCACCAGCTGATTGATCGCCAACTCCCGGCCAGCGGGGTCGGAGGCCAGCAGTGCCCGGCGAATGGATCGGCCAATTTGCAAGTAAAGAATCTGTACGTCCTTGACGTTCGACACATCAACCATACCCTGCTCATGAACAAGCCTGACCTTGACAATGAGGGCGCGCTGCGTCAGCAGGCTTTGAAGGCCAATAATCAGCACCACCAACATCAAGCTGGCAATACCCAAGCCAAGCTTGTATTGCAAGGAACGGCGCTCAAGCGCCAAGCGAATCCAGTTCATGACAGAGTCTCCTGATAGCTTGGTTTCATCATGCAAGCTGCCCAACTGGGGGGCTGATACTGAGCATGTGGGGTGGTGCTTGCCCGCGGGTTCTCACCCTCCAGCCTCAAAGCCGGCACCAGAGCAGTGAAATTGACACGGACCAACTCGTCCGACGCACAACCGGGCACCCAGACCTCAACGGCATGACCTGTCGCTTTGTGCGCCAGGACCTGAGCAAGTGTCTGACGCAGCTTCATAAAGAGGTCGATACCGCAAACTTTGACAGCGTGGCCTCCAAGCCACCGGCTGAGGCACCAATGCCGGCAATGTACGTCATGCGTCCATCGCCTCATTCAGCCGGACCAGAGCGGCATCAAAGTCGTAGGCGTCCAAGGCGATGGCGACCTGCTTGAGACTGCCAAACAGGCTGGTGTTTTTGGCAAGCTCCTGCAGGACCTCCAGTGCTTCTAGGGCATCGCTGTCACTGTCCTTGAGCAGGTCTGTCAGGCGTGCCCGGGCTGCCTGAATTGCTTGTGAGTCCGCAGGGGTGACTGGATTGGGAATCTGACCACCAGCCCCGCCGATATTTTCTGGGCCTTTTTGGCCTGTAGCCCTTACAGGACTTGCATGAGCAGCTATCGAATCTGTAGTAAGTTCAGTCGCGGTCACAGGCTGTGGTAACACCCCGGCGGGCTTGATCCACTTGGCCAGGGTGGTAAACATCGCCCCCACGTTGAGCGGTTTGGCAATGTGGTCCCACATGCCGGTCTCCAGCACCTTTTCTTTGTCCCCGGCCATGGCATTGGCGGTCATGGCGATGATGGGCAAGTCTTTAAATGCCGGATCTCTTCGGATTTCCCGGGTGGCGGTGTAGCCGTCCATCACCGGCATTTGACAGTCCATCAGTACGCCGTCAAAGCGACTGTCTTTGGCCAAAATGTCTAGCGCTTCTTTGCCATGGTTGGCCAGCACCACGGCCATGCCAGCCTGGCTAAGCAGTTCCATCGCCAGTTCCTGGTTCATTTCGTTGTCTTCGACCAGCAGGACCCGGGCTCCCTTGAGTTTGCCCATGGCCTCACGATAGTCCTCAACGCGGGCTTCCTGGCGAGTGGTAACTTCGGTGCCTCTGCCCAGGACTTTGCCAATCGTTTCCAATAGATTCGATGGCGTCACCGGTTTGGTCAGCACGGTTTGCAAGCTCACTCCGCGTTCGGTGGCGCAGCTCATGGCTTCCTCTCGGCCATAGGCTGTGACCATAATGACGGTGGGTACACGGCTTAACTGTTCGCTGCGCAACTGGCGCACGACCTCAACTCCGTCCATCGCCGGCATTTTCCAGTCCATCAGCACCAGGTCGTAAGGCAAGGCTTGTTTGTCTGCGATGGCAACTAGGCGCAGGGCCTCAGCGCCGTCTTGGGCCGCATCGACTTCCAGGCCAAAGGTCTTGGCCATGGTCGAGAGAATTTCCCGGGCACTTGCGTTGTCGTCGACCACCAGCACGCGCACGCCCAGTAGCTCTTCGGCTTTGAACATGCGTCGGACCTGCGGGTTGGCGTGGACACCAAAGCGGGCATGAAAGTGGAAGGTGGAGCCCTGCCCTGGCACGCTATCGACCCATATCTTGCCGCGCATGAGTTCGACCAGGTTTTTGCTGATGGCCAGGCCCAGCCCGGTGCCACCGTACTTGCGGGTGGTGGAAGCATCGGCTTGGCTGAAGCTTTGGAACATCTTGCCGCATTGCTCGGGGGTCATGCCAATGCCGGTGTCTCGCACCCAGAAATGCAGCTCGACGCCGTCGTCATGGTCGGCCACTTTGTCAATTCCAACGACGACTTCACCGCTTTCGGTAAATTTGACGGCGTTGTTGCCCAGGTTGATCAGGATTTGGCCAAGCCTCAGCGAATCGCCAATGAGGGCGGTGGGCACATCCGGTGCGGCGTTGAAAAGCAGTTCCAGGCCTTTGTCTTCGGTTTTCATGCCAACCAGATTGGCCAGGTTGTCCATCACGTCTTCCAGATGGAAGGGAGCGACTTCCATGCTCATCTTGCCAGCTTCGATCTTGGAAAAGTCCAGGATGTCGTTGATGATGCCCAGCAGGTTCTCGCCCGAGCGGTGGACTTTTTCAACGTAGTTGCGCTGTTTTTTGTCCAGATCGGTCTGCAGTGCCAGGTGACTCATGCCAATGATGGCGTTCATCGGGGTCCGGATTTCGTGGCTCATGTTGGCCAAAAAATCACTCTTGGCTTTGGTGGCTTCTTCGGCCATATCCCGGGCGTGCAACAAGGCTTTCTCGGCTTGTTTGCGCTCGGTGATGTCGCGGTAAACCACCACAGTGCCTACCAGCTGAGCATCCTTGTACATCGGGGTGGTCGAGTACTCGACAGGTATGCTGGTGCCATCCTTGCACCACAACACTTCGTCGCTCACCGTGCGCGCTTGCCCGTCCACCGAGGTGTGGTACATCGAACAGTCTTTCCGCGCAAATTCGCGACCATCAGGGTAGTGGTGGTGCGCCAGGGCATGCAGGTTATGACCGATGAATTCGTCTGGGCTATAACCCAGCATGCCAGACGCAGCAGGGTTGGCAAACGTCAACATGCCCAAGCTGTCCAATCCCACCACGCCATCGCCCACCGCACCCAGAATCAGGCGGCTGCGCTCCTCAAGAGCCGCCAACTGGTCTTGCGCAGCCTTGCGCTCGGTGATGTCGCGCACCGAAGCACACACACAGGCACCGCGTCCGCCCACGGCTGGCAGGCGAGATAGGCCCACCTCGACCGGGAACAACGAGCCATCCTTGCGCGAGCCCGTCAGCGGGCGGCCCATGGAACGGCTTTCACCTTGATGCAGAAAACCCTGGCGCAGGGCCACATGCTCAGCTTGGTGCGCCTGCGGTACCAACAATTCAATTGGCTGGCCCAGCAGTTCGTCCGCCTCATAGCCAAAAATGCGTAGCATCTGTGGATTGGTCATGGTGATGGTGCCGCTATCGTCCATGACCAGCAAGCCGTCTGGGGCGGATTCGATGATGCTGCGGTACCAGGCCTCGGTGTCCTGGATCACCGCTTTTTGCTCCGTCAAGGCTCGTGCCTGCTGTTGGGTTTCGGCAATCAGATCAGCAGTACGCTGGTTGCGCGCCAGTATTTCCATGCACAGGGCGAGCGTGGGCAGCAGCCGGTCCAACAACTGCTGCTCTTGGTCTCCAAAAAACTTTCGGCAAGCGATCTCCATGACCCCCACCAGGGTATCGGCACTGAAGACAGGAACCAACACGATGGACTGAGGCTTAGCCGTCGCCAAGCCAGTGCGGATGGTCAGGTAATCTGGCGGTGGAGCATTCACGAGCAAGGTTCGCTTGTCCACTGCGCATTGACCAAGCAACCCAGCACCGAATGGGATGCAATCCCTCAGCTGTGGCTTAGCCTCGCCCGCGTATCCGCCACAAAGATTGAGCTGCTGTAATGCATTGTCGGACCGGTACAGACTGGCTTGGCCCAACTCAAGCAGGTCAGCCACAGCGGGGAAAAAGACTTCGGACAACTCAGCATAGGTTCCAACGCGCTGCAGCGCCATCAGAATCGTCGTCACTTGGATGTTGAGCTGGGCACTCTGGGCCAAAGAGGCAGAGATTTTCTGGTTGCGTAGTGCATCGGCTTCGCGCTCGGCGAGCTTGCGCCGCATACGCTTGTTCAGCACCACGACAAGAGCCAAAACGCCTAAAAACCCGACGCCAAGGGGAACAAGCCAGACCAGCCACTGTTTGAAGTCATCCGCGTCCGACCCAAAAGACGCATCAAACAGTTGGTACTCCATTAATGAAACACCATATTGCTTGCGCCAGGAACTGTCCAGTGCCGAACCCACGCGCGCACTTTCCTTGAAAAACTGCTCTATGCGGGACCGCAGACCATCTGCCTTGGGATTGATACCCCAGGCGACATTGACCGGTGCATCAACCGGAAACAGGATGTCGAGATTATCCAGATCACCACGCACCCATTTAAAGGACGATTCCGCGCCAATAACCGTAAAATCAGCCGCCTTGCCAGCTACAGCCGCCATGGCCTCTGCCGTGGGCATGTGGCTAACGGTGATCGGATGGCTGGCAAAACGGGTTTTGTTTTGCTCGTTGAGCCAAGAGTCGTATGCAGTACCTTTCTGCACCGCAGCACGGAGTCCCTTGAGATCGCCTACGCCGTGTAAGGTTTTGAGATTGCGATGCGCCACCACCAACTTACGTGACTGGTAGTAAGGCACCATCTCCATCTTTGAACTACGCCAGTCCAGCACATGAAGGTCGTTTGGATAGACATCGCAGCTGCCATTGGCGAGTAACTGTGCAACATAGGTGGCATCCTTGACGACAGTGCCAGACGCGTTTTGGAATTGCTCATCCCACTCCTTCAGTTGAGTCACCTCCGGCTTCACATTCAGGAATTTTGCAAGTGCTTCGCCGTTAGTTTGATAGAAGGCTGCGCTGGAACCAGCAACACACAGGCGTAGAACGCCAGACTGTTCAATTTCGGTCAGCGTGCGTGCCGTAACCATGCCAGAACCCAGTAGCAAACCAACCAGGGCCATACAACTAGCCCAGTATCGAAAAAAATACCTCATGGTGCATTTGCCGGTATCGCAACCGGGTCTAACATTTTTATCTGCAGGTTGCGTCGCAGTATTTCCAGGCTGTTGGTCAACAAGGCCACCATTTCTTCGAGTTGGCCTGCGGTTTGATCCTGTGGCATCTGCACGAACGCCAATTCCACCACGCCAATCAGCGTGTCATGCAAGGCCATAGGGGCCAGCAGCAGTGCAGCGGGCCGGGCGTTGCCCAAACCTGATCTCATGCTCCAAAAGCCATCATCCGGCGTGGCAAGCAGTTGCAGGCGACGCTCTTTGGCACATTGGCCCAGCATGCCCTCCCCCAGCGTCAGCGTGGTAGGAGGTGGCTCAGCACATGCACGGGCACCCAGCAGAATTAGACTGTGAGCATCTTCTTGTGAGACAGCATAGACAACGCCCTGAACCACGCCAAACAACGCATAGGCCTCCGCCAGAAACACACCAGACAGTTGCTCCAGCGTCTCACAGCGTTGCAGCCGCACCGAGGTTTGCGCCAGGCGAGAGCGCAAATCAGCAGTGGCTTCTTGTTGTTGGGCATACGCCTTAAGCTGCTGGTCGGCCTCATACTGCGCACGCCGACCACGTAACATGCCAATCCACATCCAGCTCAGAAGCAAACCAAACAGGGTCATGGCAGCACCTTCAAACCAAAAACGCTGAACAGGCACGCTGACCGCCAGGTCTTCCATCACCACCAGATGCCAATCGCCTGAAGGGTCGTTCCACTTCACCGGAGCAGTGGCCACGGCAAACCGTCGTCCTTCAAAATTTTGCAATCCGGTAACTGCCGCGAACGGCAAGGGTTTGGGTTCGGTTTTTTCGAACATTGCACCGAATTGCTTGAGCTCGCGGATCGCCGTCAGTCGCGCTGGCGTGGACTGCCCTTCCAGGGAACCAAGCCATTCATCGGTCGTGGCGGCAAACACCACCAGTTGTGGTGACAGCAACAAGGCTTTGTCAAACTTTCCCTTGAGTAAACCATCGACCTGCTCCAGGTTGGTACGAGCCACCACCGCACCGATGCCGGCGGTTGCGCGTGCATGCTCTGAATACACGGGTGCTGCGAAATACAGGGAACGGTCGCCACGCGCCATGCTGACGGCTGCATATACGCTGGTCTGACCTTTCATGGCCATCTGGTAGTAGGGACGAAAACGTACCTCCAGTCCGGTAGAGGGTTTGTTGATGCGATCCCAGGAGGTTTTGACGATGCCGTCCTGAGAAACCACAAATATGCCCTCCGCGCCAAATGAGTTACCCAGCGTGGATAGGGTCGCCTGCACGTGCGCACCGAGCGACTGCAAGCCGTTAGAGGCTTCCTGCTTGATGTCCCCATCAATCAAACCCAGCAGGGAGATGGCGCCCATCAGGTTGCCGTTGAGCGTACTGGACATGATCTGGATGCTGGTGCGCTGCGCCTCGGTTTGCAACAACGATAGCCGCTGGCCATCGCCGATGCGAACGTTCGCCACCGTCACCAGTAGCCCGAGCAGCAGACTCAACAGCAATGCTGTGGCCCAAGCCAAGCGCAATCGATAGGCAAAAAAGCGAGTCAAACGATTCATTGTGAAAGCTCCACGATTCTGGACAACTAACCTGACCCAGGCACGCGGCAAATTCAACCGGTGATGACCTTCAGGCTTGCGGCCTTTTTCTGCAAATCTTCGTCACTATCGGCGTAGCGCTTGGCGACATCGCGGAACTGCTCTGCCAGCAGCAAAAAAGCATCCACAATATCGGGATCAAAGTGGTTGCCGCGCCCCTCGGTGATGATGCTCACGGCTTTTTCGTGCGGCATGCCTTCCTTGTAGACGCGTCGACTGATGAGCGCGTCGTACACATCGGCTACAGCCATCAAGCGCGCCGAAATCGGAATCGCATCGCCCTTAAGACCTTGCGGGTAGCCGCTGCCATCCCACTTTTCCTGATGGCCATAGGCAATTTCCTTGGCATATTTCAAGAACTCGACTTCCAGGCCAAGCTGGTCTTCCGCATGCTGAATGGCATCACGGCCCAAGGCACAGTGGGTTTTCATGATTTCCATTTCATGTGGCTCAAAACGCCCGGGCTTGAGTAGTATCCGGTCGGGAATTCCCACCTTGCCAATGTCATGCAATGGAGCCGACTTGAACAGCATGTCGATGGTGCGGTCATCCAGGAACAGCCTGAAGCGGGCGTGGTCTTTTAAGTGCTCGGCCAGCAATTTCACATAATGCTGGGTACGGCGAATATGGTTACCCGTGTCGTTGTCCCGGGTTTCGGCCAGCGAAGCCATCGCCAGAATCGTCACGTCCTGAATCGCCGCCAGCTCGCGGCTACGGCGAGTCACTTCGGCCTCAAGATAGGCGTTCTGGTCCTTCAAAAATTCGGCGGCGGCTTTCACCTGCAACTGGGTGGCAACGCGCGTCAGGAGAATAGGCGGGTTGACCGGTTTCGTGATGAAGTCCACGGCCCCCAGTTCCAGACCTTTTTTTTCATCATCCGTACCGGTCATCGCAGTTAGGAAGATGATAGGAATATGGCGCGACTTGACATCTTCTTTGAGAATTTTACAAACATCGTAGCCAGAGAGCCCCGGCATCATGATGTCTAACAAAATCAGGTCCGGCGGACTCCCACTTTGCACTATTTGAATGGCTTTTTCGCCATTGTTGGCCACCTTAACTTTGTAGAGGTTCTTCAGCAGGCCTGACATCAGCGAAAGGTTATCGGCGGTGTCATCTACCACTAAAACGGTGGCCTTTTGGGTGAAATCAAGCGCGTCAAGCATGTTTGTGTGTTCCAAAGTGATGAGGAATAGGCAAGCCTATGTATGGATCGGCAAAGCCCTACATTTAATGGATTGGAAATTCAACTGAACAATGTCAAGTATCGTACCTTCGATCAGCAAAAAAACAGCCACATTGCTCGCAGTCGGTCAGATTCTTTCGAGTTAACGGAAAACTTTACTGGACTTCACCCGCTTTCGTGGACACGAGTTAACGTCTATTTATGCAGAACTGGCTTCCCGTTACCGGTCCTTGATGACCAACTGCAACTGGCCCAGACTAGGTACTTTCGGTTTCGAGCTGACCGACCGCAGTCGTTGCACAAACAAAGTTAAAGACACCCCTTCAAGTTGGGTGACTGAACGACTGCAAATAGCAGACTAATCTTGCATGGTGGCAGACCGCTTTGGGTCGGAACTTGACCGACATGACCAGTATTTTCCAGCGACAGCAACCATCGCCACAGCCCGATAATTCCCCCATGAGCAAATCCTCCGTCGACGCCAACTACCGCTTCATCGCTGCTTACCAGGAGGTGAATGCGCGCATCGTCCAGCGGCAGCAAGCGTTGGCGCTGTATGTCACGCTGGTGGTCAGTCTTCTGGCGGCGCTGGTGGCGCTCAGGCCCACGCCCGGCGCGGCGGAACCACCCATTGAGTGGTTGCTGCTGGGCTTTCCCGTCGCCTCCATCTGCCTGGCACTCCTCAACTACAAAGCGGAGCGCGCCATCTCGAATCTGCGCACGTTTCTCTCGACGCTTGAGCGCCTTGACGATGCCCACAAGACGCTGCCAAGCTACAACACGGAACCGCGCTGGGCGATAGGTGCCAATAGAGCACGGCGTTTTCATGACCTGGCCACCACCATGCTGGCCGCTGGCGGCAACGCCATTGGGCTTGGCGCGGCCTGGAAAATCTATCCCCTGCGCTTGCACAACGCCAGTGTCTTTTTCTACGCCAGCATTGCGCTGGCCCTGGTGTCTTTAGTTGTGCTGCTACTCACACCGAAGTGGAGCTACCGCCCCATCGACTGACTTCGCGGTACACCGCAGGCAAGCTGGCCTTGTCAAAGCTGCGAGCCGATCAGCGCGGCAAACCGTTCAGCGAACTTCTCGCCCAGCGGCCGATCCTTCCACTGTGCGTAATCAACGACCTTGGAGTTGGCGAGATCGGACTCAAAGATTGCGGTCTGCTGCCTGCCGAAATCAGCGTCGATGATGTTGAGCGTCGCCTCGTCGTTGAGCCGGAAAGACCGGTTGTCAAAGTTGGTCGAGCCGACCGAGACCAAGAGTCCATCAACCACCATCACTTTGCAGTGAAACATGGTCGGCTGGTATTCCGCAATCACCGCGCCCGCCAGCAGCAAGGGGCCCCACTTGGCGCGCGATGCACTGCGCACGGCGTCGCTGTCGATGTGTTTGCCCGGTACGACGATGCGCAGCCTGACACCGCGCTGCATCGCCTCCACCAGCGCCTGGATGGCCAGATCGTCCGGCACAAAATACGAGGCTGACAAGTCAATCGAGCGCGACGCGGCGGTGATGGCGAGCAGGTACATCAACTGCATGCTCTCGCTGCCGCCGGTGGGTGAGCTGCTGAACACCTGCGCCCGGGCGGTGCCGACCGGCGGCAGCGCGGGAAAATAGTCCGGGCCGTGCAGCACGTCGCCCGTGACCTTGATCCAGTTGTCCAGAAAGACCGATTGAATCTGCGCCACAACCGGCCCTTCCACCTGGAAGTGGGTGTCGCGCCAGTGCTCGGGGTCCTGCGCATGCCCGGTCCATTGCGGCGCGATGCCGACGCCGCCGGTAAAGGCGACCCGGCCATCGACCACCAGCAGTTTTCGATGGGTCCGGTTGTTCAGGCGGCCCAGGTGCGACCAATGCGGTGGATGGAACTTGCGGATCTGAACACCCGCAGCCTCCATCTGGTCGATGAGATGTTGCTCCACCTTGGCGCTCCCCACCCAGTCCAGCAGGACATGCACTTTGACGCCTTGACGCGAGCGCTCGGCCAGCGCATCGGCAAATTGCTGGCCGATGGCACCTGACCAATAAATATAGGTTTCGAAGTTGATCGAGGTTTTGCCCGACCGAATGGCAGCCAGCATGGCCGGGAATATCTCGTCGCCGTTGCGCAAGACCTGGTGACGATTGCCTTCCACAAATGGCGGCCCGAGCAGCACGCCGAGTTCCTGCGCAAAGCGCGGGTCTTCCAGCGAATACAGGCGCTCGATACGGCGCTCGATCTTTTTCTCGCCGCTCATGAGGTTGAAGGCGACAAAACCGACCAGCAGTGTCAAACCCACGCTGCCCGCGACGAGCTTGGCTGTGCCACGGGTCATAGGCATCCCCTGGAATTCATGTTCATTCCATGTTCAGATGAAATAGGGGGGTTAGGTAATGCACAAATTATTTTTGTGTCAAAGTCAATTGGCGTCTGTGCGATATGGCACAGACGCCAATTGACTTTGTTCCTACAGTGAGCGCTTCCTACTAAAGGAAACTCGATATGTCCAATCCCTGGTTGAAAAAGAATCCGTTCATGAGCATGTGGCTCACAGAGGCGAACCGGATGGCGGCTTCGATGCGCGGTCAAGCGACCGCCCAAGCCAAGCGCCAGATCAACGCGGCAGTGACCCAAGCGACCACGGACAGCGTGAAGCAGTTGTTCAAAACCCCGGCAGCGCCCAAGGCCAAACGACGTCGCTGACGTGTCCCGCCACAGGCAGTAGCCGGGATGCCCCGGTCAAACATAGTCCTTGTACTTCTCAAGAAACCGCACCGGTTTTGACAGCGCATCGCGGCGGAACGGGTCGCCCAGTTCGCGCGTGGTCATGATCTCGATGACGGTGGTCTTGCCTTCCTTCATTTGCGCCTCGATGGCGCGTTGCAACGCCGGGCCGACGTCTTCGATCTGGTCCACCACGATGCCTTCGGCTCCCATGGCAATCGCAATACCGGCAAAGCTGGGGTTGTCCAGATCGCCAGCGACAAAACGGCGGTCGTAAAAATCCACCTGGTTTTTCTTCTCGGCGCCCCATTGGCGGTTGTGAAACACCACGGCCGTGACCGGGATGTCGTGGCGCACGCAGGTCAGGATTTCCGACATGCTCATGCCCCAGGCCCCATCGCCCGCATAGGCAATGGCCGGGCGCTCCGGTGCCGCGCACTTGGCACCGATGATGGTCGGCAGGGCATAGCCGCAATTGCCGTAGCTCATGGGGGCAAAGAAGCTGCGGGGCTCCTCAAAGCGCAGGTAGCTGTTGGCCACCGAGTTGATGTTGCCGATGTCGGTCGAGACCATCGCGCGCGCCGGCATGGCTTTTTCAAGCTCGCGCAGCACCTGGCGCGGGTGCAGCCAGTTGCCGTCCTCGCCCTTTTGTTCCTCGATCATGTCCAGGCTGAACGCATCGCGCTCGTGCGTCCACTCGTCAAGTTCTTTTTCCCAGGCGGCTTTCTCGGCGGCGATGGTGGTGGCGCGCTCGGCCCGGCTGGCATCGCAGACCAGCGTCTGGCCGTCCAGCCGCTGCAACAGCGCCAGCGCCGCCGCCTTGGCGTCGCCGTGGATGCCGACCGTGATCTTCTTCACCAGACCCAGGTTGGTGTGGTCGGCCTCGACCTGGATGATCTTGGCGTCTTTCGGCCAGTAGTCCAGACCGTGCTGCGGCAAGGTGCCGAACGGCCCCATGCGCGAACCCAACGCCAGCACCACGTCGGCCTGGGCGATCAGTTTCATGGCGGCCTTGGATCCTTGATAGCCCAGCGGACCGGCCCACAGGGGATGGCTGGCGGGGAAGGCGTCGTTGCGCAGGTAGCCCGTCACCACCGGCGCGCCCAGGCGTTCTGCCAGCGCCTGGCAGGCTTGCACCGCATCGCCTATCACGACGCCGCCGCCGGCCAGGATGACGGGGAATTTGGCGCTGGCCAGCAGCTCGGCGGCGGCCTGCAGGCTGTTCTCGCCGCCAGCGGCGCGCTCCACGCGCTGGGGCTGGGGGATCTCACAGGCAATCTCGCCGTAAAAGTAGTCGCGCGGAATGTTCAACTGCGTCGGCCCCATTTCACTGATCGCGCGGTCGAAGCAGCGGCCGGTGTATTCCGCCATGCGCTTGGGGTTGTTCACATGGCCCTGGTACTTGGTGAACTCCTGAAACATGGGCAACTGATTGGCCTCCTGAAAGCCCCCCAGCCCCATGCCCATGGTGCCGGTTTCGGGCGTGATCATGACCACCGGGCTGTGCGCCCAGTAGGCGGCGGCAATGGCGGTCACACAGTTGCTGATGCCGGGGCCGTTCTGGCCGATCACCACGCCATGGCGACCACTGACGCGGGCATAACCATCGGCCATGTGACCCGCGCCCTGCTCATGCACCACCGAGATCAGGCGGATGCCGGCGGGCGTGAAAATGTCCATCGCGTCCATGAAGGCCGAGCCCATGATGCCGAAAATATCGGTCACGTCATTGGCGACCATGGTTTCTACAAAAGCCTCGGACGGCGTCATTTTCTGGACGCCGGTGGGCACGGAACGAGGGGATGCAATATGTGTTGTCATGATGGGACGATTCCAGGCTGGCTCACGGCGGGTGAGTTATTTATAAAAACGGTACGAATTGTTCCATAATAATTGAATATTGATGAACCAGTCCCCCATGAACCCAACAAACAACGACATCGACGCCCTCATTGCCCCACTGGTCGCCCAGGCCCGCGTGGCCCAAAAGGTGGCCGAAAGCTACGACCAGGCGCGCGTGGATGAACTGGTGGCGGCAGCCGGCTGGGCCATGCTGGAACCAACGCGCAACCGCGAACTGGCCGAGCTGGCAGTGGCCGACACCGGCATTGGCAACGTGGCGGACAAGGTTCGCAAAAACCACCGCAAGACGCTCGGCCTGCTGCGCGACCTGCAGGGTGCCAAGTCGGTCGGCGTCATGGCCGAGGACGCGGCCAAAGGGCTGATCGAGATTGCCCGGCCGGTCGGCGTGGTCTGCGCCATCACGCCCTCCACCAACCCGGGCGCAACGCCGGTCAACAAGATCATCAACGCGCTCAAGGGCCGCAACGCCGTGATCGTGGCGCCCTCGCCCAAGGGCTGGGCCACCGCCCAGCGTTTGGTGGAGTTCATCCACGCCCAGTTCGACCGCATCGGCGCCCCGCGCGAGCTGGTGCAGTTGCTGCCGTCACCGATCAGCAAGGCCGCCACCCTGGCCTTGATGCGCCAGTGCGATCTGGTGGTGACGACCGGCTCGCAGGCCAATGTGCAGGCGGCCTACGCCAGCGGCACGCCCGCCTTTGGCGTCGGCGCCGGCAATGTGGCGGCCATCGTCGATGAGACGGCGGATGTGGCGCTGGCGGCCGACCGCATTGTGCGGTCCAAGACCTTTGACAACGCCACCAGTTGCTCGTCAGAAAACAGCTTGGTGCTGGTGGACGCCGTGCGCGAGCGCGTCATCGCCGCGTTGGCCGAACGCGGTGCGGTGCTGCTCAACGGCACACAAAAAGCGCAACTGCAAGCGCTGATGTGGCCGCAGGGCCAGCTTTCCAGCGCCGTCATCGGCCAGTCCGCGCAAGTGGTGGCCGAGCGCGCCGGGCTCAGCGACATTGCCGCCGGCGCGCCGACCTTGCTGCTGGTGGAAGAAGAGGGTTTTGGGGCCGCGCACCCGTTCTCGGGCGAGAAGCTGTGCCCGGTGCTGACCGTGTACCGGGCGCATGATTTCAGCGAGGCGATAGAAGTCGTCAAACGCCTCTACGCCTACCAGGGCGCCGGTCATTCGGTGG
>JAZKHK010000048.1:0-17641 GCA_040385425.1 Pseudomonadota bacterium
GACATGAAGTAGTTCCAGGCGGCCAGGTGGCCCACCAGCGGCTTGGTGTCCACGCCGCGCAACTCTTCTTCACCGACGGAGAAGGCAACCACGGGCACGTCTTTGGCCTTCAGGCCGGCGTTGCCGAGTTCCTTGTAGAACGGCACGTTGGAGTCGCCATTGATGGTGGACACCACGGCGGTCTTGCCGCCAGCGGAGAACTTCTTGATGTCAGCCACGATGGTCTGGTAATCGGAGTGGCCGAACGGCGTGTACTTTTCATCAATGTCGGTGTCTTTCACGCCCTTGGATTTGAGGTAGGCGCGCAGAATCTTGTTGGTGGTGCGGGGGTACACATAGTCGGTGCCCAGCAGCACCCAGCGCTTGGCGCCGCCGCCTTCCTTGCTCATCAAATAGTCAACAGCGGGAATGGCTTGCTGATTGGGCGCCGCACCGGTGTAGAACACGTTCTTGGACAACTCTTCACCCTCGTACTGCACGGGGTAGAACAGCAAGCCGTTCATTTCTTCGAGCACCGGCAGCACCGACTTGCGTGACACCGAAGTCCAGCAGCCGAAGATGACCGCGACTTTGTCCTGACCGAGCAACTGCTTGGTTTTTTCAGCGAACAGCGGCCAGTTGGATGCTGGGTCCACCACCACGGGTTCGAGCTTTTTGCCCAGCACGCCACCCTTGGCATTGATCTCGTCGATGGCCATCAGCACGGTGTCTTTCAACACGGTTTCCGAAATGGCCATGGTGCCCGAGAGGCTGTGCAAAATGCCGACCTTGATGGTGTCAGCAGCAAAAGCTGGCATGGCTGACAAGCCAGACAGCGCGACGGCAGCGGTGAGTGCCTTGAGTGTGAAACGACGTGATTTGACGTGTTGCATGTGTGCTTCTCCGGTGGTGATAAGTTTCTATCTCGCTACGTGGCGGCCTGTTGTGAAACAGGCTTTTGCGTAACGATGGGGAGACTTTAGGGAGAAGCGGGAGATTGGGAAATACGCCTTGTGGCGTATGGGGGGTTACTACTGCTTGCACAGCCGTTCTCTATACCGCTCACAGTAAATTCTCAATATTTAATATTCATCGAATCATTTCGGAATCATCGGCCACAGCACTTTCAACCAATCGTAAACTGCGTTACCAATAATGCCGCTAGTAGCAGCTTTTAAAAAGAAATCGTTCAAACGCTCGAAAACATCTGGCTCAGCTGTTTGAATATCTTCAAGAATAATTTTTGTTCGTTCAACGTTGTGATCGGCAATAGCTTGAGACAACGAATTTAAAAGACCAGTCACCTGTTCACCTATATGACCATTGGACATAGTCTCAGTGAATTTAAGCAAGCCATCTTGTAACTTCTCTCGTGAGGTAAATTCTCGGCCAAGTAATGAATATAGATTTTTAACTTCTACCTCAAGGGATTCAACACGTTTATTCGAATACTGATCTTGAAGTCGAAGAATTTCTTTCGTTTGTCTAACTTCCATCTGAGCTAACTCAAGTTTTTGTTCTAAAGCAAGCGCTCTAAGGTCATCACTGATAAATTCTTTAGCAGACATTTTCCCGGTTACAACCAAACCATAATCATTGAGTGCTTGAGTTATTTTGTCTTCAGAACCATCTGGAAGCGTAATGACCAAAGTAACTAGGTTTGGTTCTTGCTTTATTGAAACTGCGACTGGAATATCAGGGTATTTATCAATCAATACTGCAGAAAAATAATTAAGAATTGCCAAACCTGCCTGTTGATATTCTGGAGGAAAAGAAAGTTCGCGAACAATCTTTGATAAACCATCAGAATGAGTTAACTGAATTGCTCTTGCATATCGATCAGCAAATTGAATGCTGAACCAATACACTACTATTGCTGTTATGCCAGAAGGAAATTGGGTACAAAATCGCTCAACATGTCTCAACGTTTCTTTACTCGCTACTTCACCATCTTTTTCCAATAACCCAATTATCTCCAAGATACGCGGCTCAAAAAAAGCTGCATATGGCTTTGCAATTTTCTCTAACTCTGAATCTTCTAATAAACTGCGAATCATGAATACATACGAAATAATAGACTCTGCCAACGCTATAGCACCTTCACTTCCTACTGCGGTCGTCAATGTTTGAAGCAATATCCGGTAAGAATCGAAACGTTTTTTTAAATTAATTACCATCCCATTCGTTCGATTCCACAATGCGGGGTCTGGAAATTGCTCGCGCAGGCTGCCAATATTAAGATTATTAGCAGAGTTTGATAGCGTGAGAAACGAACTAGCCGCTAGATTTCTCAAAACCGTTAACTGTGATTGAAGTGCTTGTGGTTCATGTTTCATTAGTGATCTTTTGTACTGGTTGTAAGTGCTTGGATGCTTTGTAATATAAACGTCAATTGATGCTGTATTCCACAGCCAGCATGCTTGCGCCGTGTAAACCAACGTGAAAGGACCCGTTATGCCGCGCAAACCCAACCCTGAATTACCGGACACCGATGCACCAGAGGCCACTGAAGAGTGGTTTGCCAAAGCGCGCCCGGCGTCCGAGGTTTTAACCGGATTGTTTGGTCAGTCCGCTGCACAAGAAATGCTCAAGCCCAAGCGCGGCAGACCCGCGTTGGCGGCCCCCAAGGAGCACGTCAATATCCGCTTGGATGCGGACATCGTTGGTGCGTTCAAGGAAACCGGCGCAGGCTGGCAAACACGTCTGAACAACGCGCTGAGGGACTGGTTAAAGACGCATCCCAAGGATAATGGTGCCTGAGTTGCCGCTTTAAACCGCTATAAAATAAATAGCTACTTACGCTTATCCCACGGGGGCTAGAGGCCTAAAACACTTAAATTTTCCCAGTAAATAGCGTTACAGCCATTTGATCCTGCCTTGTGGGATAAGCATGCAAATTATTGAAGACGCATCAGTGTGTGCAGACTGTGCGGTAAAGCACCTTCATTTACCTTGAATGGCAGCATCATTGCGTCATCACGGCTCAACGCCATCCAATCCCTTTTCCGTCTTTCACCCTGGGAAACTACTTCATGAAAACATTACGCTGTTTGCTTGCCACTGCTCTTTGGTTGAATCTGCCCGTTTTGGCGTTGGCGCAAGCACCGGCGGTCAGCGTGCCATCGGTAGACCTTGCACGCTACAGCGGCAAGTGGTTTGAGATTGCCAGTTTTCCCATGTTTTTCCAGCGCAATTGCGTGGCCGACACCACCGCAGAATATGCCCCGGCGGACAACGGAAAAATCATGGTCCACAACCGTTGCCGCACCAACTCGGGCTTTGATGAGGCCACGGGCAAGGCGACCGTGGTGGAAGGTTCTGGTAACAGCCGGCTCAAGGTGTCGTTCTTCTGGCCGTTCAAAGGGGATTACTGGGTCTTGGGGCTGGACCCGGAGTACCGCTGGGCAGTCGTGGGCAACCCCAACCGCAAGTACCTTTGGGTGTTGTCACGCACGCCGCAATTGCCTCCTGTGCTGCTGGAGGCGGCACTGGCGTCCGCCCGCGCTCAAGGCTTTGACTTGACCCAGCTTCGCTACACCCCGCAAGCCCCTGCGGTCAAACCCAAGCTTGAATGACTGGACCCGGACAGCACCCGAGCCAACCCAGTGCAGTTTGCCAACGCGCAAGCCCAGAGGTTCAGCAGCAGCGCCCCGGGCGCCCGTTGGCACCGCCGTAGCGAGCCTCCTGGCGTTCCCGGAAGAACTCTTCGTAGTTCATGACCGGTTTGTCCGGATGCGTCAGTTGCATATGCTTGACGTAGGTGTCGTAGTTCGGCACGCCCACCATCAGGCGGGCGGTCTGGCCAAGATAGCTGCCGATGCGGGCCAAGTCTGCCAACATGGTGGGCCGGCCTTAGACGCGAAAGCCTTCGGGCATCGCCACGAACGGGGTTTCCTGATCGGTGCGCTTGTTCTTGCCCAATGCCGCGCGGCAGGCCGGAATGGTAAAGACCAGGATGCTGATCACCAGGAAGATAAAGAGCGCCGCCATACCGGCATCGATCTGGTTGTTCAGAATGATCTGGTGCATCTGTTCCACGTTTTTGGCCGGGGCCAGCAACACACCTTTGTCCAGCGCCGTCTGGTACTTTTCAGCAGCAGCCAGGAAGCCGATCTTGGGGTTTTCGTGAAACACCTTCTGCCAGCCGGCGGTCAGCGTGCACATGAGCAGCCACACGGTGGGCACAATGCTGACCCAGGCAAACCGTTGCCGTTTCATCTTGAACAACACCACCGTGGCCAGCATCAGGGCGACGCCAGCCAGCATCTGGTTGGCAATGCCGAACAGGGGCCACAGCGTATTGATGCCACCCAGCGGATCGACCACGCCTTGGTAGAGAAAGTAACCCCAGGCGGCCACGCAAAGAGCGGTGGCCACCAGGCTGGCAAAGATGGAATCCATGCGGCGCATGGATGGCACAAAAGTCCCCATCAGGTCTTGCAGCATGAATCGGCCGGCCCGCGTGCCGGCATCGACGGCGGTCAGAATAAACAGGGCTTCAAACAAAATGGCGAAGTGATACCAGAAGGCCATCATCGCTTTTCCGCCCAGGAAGCTGGAGAAAATGTGCGCCATTCCCACCGCCAGGGTCGGTGCGCCGCCAGCACGCGAGATGATGGTGTTCTCGCCAACATCCTTCGCCGTCTGGATGAGAATGTCCGGCGTCACCACGAAGCCCCACTGGGAAATGACCTGCGCCGCCTCCTGGGCCGTCGTACCAATGACGGCGGCCGGGCTGTTCATGGCGAAATACACGCCCGGATCAATAACTGAAGCGGCTACCAGCGCCATCATCGCCACAAAGGATTCCATGAGCATGCCACCGTAGCCGATGAGGCGGGCATTCTTTTCATTGTCCAGCAGCTTGGGCGTGGTGCCGGAGGAAATCAGGGCATGGAAGCCGGAAACAGCGCCACAGGCAATGGTAATGAACAGGAAGGGGAACAGGCTGCCCGACCAGACCGGACCACTGCCGTCAATGAATTTGGTCAGCGCAGGCATTTGCAGATTGGGGGCAACAAGGGCAATGCCAATGGCCAAACCAGCAATCGTGCCGATCTTGAGGAAGGTTGAAAGGTAGTCGCGCGGGGCCAACAGCAGCCAGACCGGCAGCACCGAGGCGACGAAGCCGTAGCCGATCAGCATCCAGGTCAGTTGCTTGGCGTCGAAGGTGAACACCGGACCCCACACCGGACTGGCGGCGATATCCCCGCCGTAGGTGATGGACGCCATGAGCAAAACGAAGCCGATCAGCGACATTTCCGCGATCCGGCCCGGGCGGATGTAACGGCTGTAAACCCCCATCAACAAGGCGATTGGAATCGTGGCGGCGACGGTAAACGTGCCCCAGGGTGACCCGGCCAGCGCCTTGACCACAATCAGGGACAGCACGGCCAGAATGATCACCATGATCATGAAGGTGCCGAACAGTGCAATCACGCCGGGCACCGCGCCCAATTCGGATTTGACGAGATCGCCCAGGGAGCGGCCGTCACGGCGCGTCGAAATGAACAGCACCAGAAAATCCTGAACCGCGCCGGCGAACACAACGCCCGCCAGAATCCAGAGCATGCCGGGCAGGTAGCCCATCTGGGCGGCCAGAACCGGCCCCACCAGCGGCCCGGCCCCGGCAATGGCCGCGAAATGGTGGCCGAACAGCACGTATTTATTGGTCGGAACGTAATCCAGACCATCGTTGTGGCGTACCGCCGGGGTCATGCGCGTGGGGTCCAGCTCCATGACCTGCTCGGCAATAAACAGGCTGTAGTAGCGGTAAGCAATCAGGTAGGTGCACACGGCGGCAATGACCAGCCACAGGGCATTGATGGTTTCGCCGCGATGCAGTGCCACGAAACCGAGGGCTGACGCCCCCAGAACAGCGACGCCTGCCCACAACAAATGGCGTTGAATGTTTTGCATTTTGTCTGCTCTAAATGTAAAAAAGCAGAGTTTACTCTTGGCGTTTCGGCCATGAGAAGAGTAGGACTACCCCCACAAATCACGGGCCGACGCGGCAGATTCGCGCTGGCAGTACCCAAGAAGCACGTCAATAATCCGCTACATATTTAATAGCTGCTCACGCATATTCCACAAGGGCTAGAGGCCTAAAACACTAAAAATTTACCGAAAATCGCGTTCCAAGCCAAGTTGGACACGCCGTTGCCGGCGCGTCTCTCCTGAGTACAGGGTTAATGAAATATCACCCCCACTTTTTACCGAGCTCATCCAGACCCGCTTTTTGCAAATCGTCCGGGCTCATCAGAATCCGGAACTTGCAATTGGCCTTGAAGTTGAGAAAAAAGGGCTCGGCAAAGCTGGGGACATCGGACGCATTTTTGACGTCAATCACGAAGAATGCGCCGCGTGTTCCGTCTTGCTCTGTGAAGTAGGCGACCTCTGGTTTGATGGTGTCGAGAATGCGCCCGATCACCTCCCCCGCTTTTCCATCCCTGACGAGGGAGTTGAACGGCTCATTGGGCATTTCAACTGTCAGTAGCATTTTCATAAGGTACCTCCTTTGCGTTTATTTCAGTTCCCATGATTTTTCGGTGGTGTTGCCGCTTTCGTCCACTTCGTATTCAAAAGCGGCGGCCATCTTGTTCAGGGCGGACAACTGCGGGGACACGGTCTGGAAGCAAAGCGATCCGCGCCAGCTTGCGGCCATGCCAGAGCCGGTCGGCCTGCCGACGCCGGAGCCGATCCAGGTCGCCATGTCGCCACTCCGGGTCGTGACCAGGCCCTGCCCGGTGCCATTGAGCACGCCCTGCGGGGTGAGCGTGGAGATATAAGTCGCCACCTCGGTAATGTCCTGTCCGAGCAGCTTACCGGTGCCCTGGAACGACACTTCCAGCCGTGGCCCTGTGCCGTCCAATGGCAAGACCCTGACGCCGGTAATCTTGCCTTTTCCTTCACCAATCATTTCACCTAGCATGATGTGTCTCCTGAAGAAAAAACAGGCTTGCCCTGGGCTTAGCGTCCCGCCACGTCCGGCAAACCGGTTTGGCGTGGCGGTGTGCCGCGCCTCGATCATGCTGCTGAGAAAAGCCGGCGAGCACGAGTCGAAACAGGCACGACGGCAACAGGAGCGACTCGATAAACTGAAATTTCATTGACTCTCCTGCCTGCTGGAGAATAGTGAGCCGAATGCAAACAGGGCTTGTTGATATTTGGCAAGCAGCCTCAAGGCGCTATGTATTCAATAGCTGCTCATGCATATTCCATGCGGGCTAGAGGCCAAAAATGCTTATATTTAAAGCAATTTTTACGCTCTTCAGGCGCCAGGGTGCTCTTCTCTATTTATGCATCTTGAACTTTACAGTCCTACCTCTATTTCGATGTAGTCGCTGGCCTTCGGGCTGACGTTAAGGATGGGGGGTAAAGATGAACATGCACGCTTTACGCAGACACAGTGACCCAAGCCATCATCACGACAACGACATCCTGCTGGAAGTCGATTTCAAATGGCTGATGGCAGGCATTGGCTACTGGATTGATTTCGTCAAGCTCCGCAATGATCCCGTTTACGCCAATAATTGTCTTCAATGCGCCCTGAAATCAGACTGCGAGCCCTTGCGCCGTTGCGCGCTTGAGATCAGGGACGAGCTTGATAACGCCCAGTAGTAACATGGCGTTATCAAGATAACTCTTGCTGGCTTTTTGCTTTCTCTCATTTGAAAAACGGACCATTGACCATGAAAATTGCGAACATTCCTTCTGTTTCACTTCGTTTGACGGCTGCGGCCGTGCTGGGCCTGACGGCTGCCAGCAGCTTCGCCCAGGAGGTCGAGACCGTGCGCATCGCCCATGCCGGCCCCACGTCCGGCGGCATTGCCCACATCGGCAAAGACACCGAAAACGGCGTGCGCCTGGCCATCGACGAACTCAATGCGCAGGGGCTTGTGATTGGCGGCAAGAAGATCAAGTTTGAACTGGCGCCCGAGGATGATGCGGGCGACCCGCGCCAGGCCACCGCGGTGGCGCAAAAGCTGTGCGACTCCAAAGTCGCTGGCGTGGTGGGGCACCTGCAATCGGGCACCACCATCCCCGCATCCTCGATTTACAACAAGTGCGGCCTGCCGCACATCACCGCCGCCGCCACCAACCCGGACGTGACCAAACGCGGCTTCAACACGACCTACCGCCTGATCGCCAACGACAACGCGCTGGGCGCTGCGCTGGCGAACTTTGCCAGTGACTCCCTCAAGCTCAAGACGGTCGCCATCATCGACGACCGCACGGCCTACGGCCAGGGTCTGGCGGGCGTGTTCAAGGCCACGGCCCAGCAAAAGGGCATGAAAGTCGTGGCCGAAGAGTTCACCAACGACAAGGCCACCGACTTCATGGCCATCCTCACCGCCATCAAGAGCAAAAAACCTGACGCCATCTTTTACGGCGGCCTGGATGCCCAGGCGGGTCCAATGCTGCGCCAGATGGAGCAACTGGGCCTGACGGGCGTGAAATACTTCGGCGGCGATGCCCTGTGCACTGAAAAGCTGACCGAGCTGTCCAGCAAGGCCGGCACGCTGAAGGATGTGACCTGCGCCACCGGCGGCGCATCCGTGCAGAAGATGCAGGGCGGCAATGCCTGGAAGAAAAAGTACGATGCCCGCTTCCCCGGCCAGTTCCAGATCTACAGCCCCTATGCCTACGATGCGACCTTTGTGCTGGCAGACGCCATGAAGCGCGCCAACTCGGTGGACCCGAAGGTGTACGTGCCATTCATCGGCAAGACCCAGTACAAGGGCGTGACCGCCAACATCGCGTTCACGCCCAAAGGCGAGCTGACGACCCCGGTGGTCACGCTCTACACGTTCAAGAACAATCTTCGCACCGAGTTGAACTGAGCTTTTTAGCTAAACCGGATACACCTTGACCGGATGGGTTGCGACTGGAAAGCCGGCTGCGCCCAGCGTGTCGGCAATGGTTTTATTGGTGTCGAAATACACCTGCCAGTAGTGCTCCGTATTGCAATACGGACGCACGGCCAGCTTGGGGCCAAACTCGTTGAACTCCAGAATCTCCACGTCCACCGCCGGTGTCTTGACGATATTGGCCACCTTGGACACTGATTCCTTCAGCAGGGCCATGGCCTTGTGCGCGTCAGCACTGCCCGCCAGTTGCGCGACCAGCTCCACCCGCCGGTAGGCATTGGCCGAGTAGTTCTTGATGTCGCCGCCCATGATCTTGCCGTTGCCGACGATGGTCTTGACGTTGTCGGGGGTGGTCAGGGTGGTGCCAAACAAGCCCAGCTCCAGCACCGTGCCTTCTACCCCGCCCACCGCCACGTAGTCGCCCACCTGGTAGGGGCGCAGCACCAGTAAAAAGATGCCCGAGGCAAAGTTGCCCAGCAGGCCGCTCCAGGCCGCACCGATGGCGACACCGGCACCTGCCACCAGGGCTGCAAACGAAGTGGTTTCAACACCGAAGTAGCCCAGGATGGCGACCACCAGAATGATGTTCAGCGCCACGGTGATGAAGCTCACCAGGTAGCGCTGCACCGTGGGGTCCAGCTTTTGCCGGGTCATGGCGGCGCCCACCAGGCCCGTCACCATGCTGATCAGCCAGCGGCCGATCACAAAAACAGCAATCGCCCCCAGGGCTTTGAGGCCAAAGGCCACCAGAATGGGTTGGGCTTGATCGAGCCAGGTCGTTATTTTTCCAGTGTCCATCGGTTTCTTCCTGTAAAAATTGGATGATTGCCGCCAGGATCTCCCCGCACCCTGGCGATCCATCGCAGATTTGAACCGACGTTTTCAAGTCCGCCTTGCGTTCTGTCATTGAACCGGAGCGGGGTTTGGGGTTCGCCCCGGGATAACCCCACTAATGAAATAGGATGGGCGTGACAGTATTCTTTGACTAAAAAATCAATGATCAAGGATCGCAAGTGAAACAGACTGAACAAACGCTCCTTGAGCAGATGCGCATTACCGAGTTTGATATTGCGAACCGAAAGGCTTTGCTTTTTCTGAGCGATGCGGATGTGGAACGTCTGAAAAGCCACAAATCGGTGATAGAGGCCAAAATCGATCCTTTGGTGGCCAAGTTCTACCAGATGCAAACCAGCATTGCAGAAATCGCGCTGGTCATTGGGGATGCGGACACGCTGGGCCGCCTGCGCAATGCGCAGCGCAAGTATGTGCTGGACCTGTTCAGCGGCCTGTACGACCTGGAGTACGTCAACAACCGCCTGCGGATCGGGCTCGTGCACAAGCGCATTGGGGTCGAGCCCAAGCTCTATCTCTCCGCCATTTCGACCCTGAAAAGCCTGTTGTTTGATCTGATTTTTCAAACCGTTCCCAATCAGGAGGACCGTCTGGCGATGGTGGCAGCCCTGGATAAATTGATTTTTTTCGACGTCACGCTGGTGTTTGAGACCTACATCCGAAGCCTGGTGGCAGAGATTGAAGCGTCCAAGGAAAAATCCGAAAACTATGCGCGGGTGCTGGAAGAAAAGGTCCGGGAACGCACCCAGCAGCTTGAAGAAACCACGCGCATCGATTCGCTGACCGGCTTGCAAAACGTACGCTATCTGAACGAGACGCTCACGCGCGCGCTACGGGCGTCCCAGCGCCGCTCCGAGCCGCTGTCGGTGGCCTACATTGACATCAACGATTTCAAGGAGATCAATGACACCCACGGCCACCAGCGGGGTGACGATGCCCTGCGGGCGGTGGGTGCCGCCATCAAACAGATTGCGCGGTTTGAAGACAGTTGCTTTCGCTATGGAGGCGACGAGTTTTGTGTCATCCTGCCCAACTGCCAGGCCGATGCGGCACGCGAAATTTACATTGACCGACTGAACGCGGAACTCAACACACGGTTTGAGGACCTGACCCTCAGCATCGGCATCGTGCAAACCGGGCCGGCGGATTACACGGAGCCGGATATGTTGATACGCGAGGCCGATAAACAAATGTATATCGCAAAAAAAGCGTTCAAAACCCTCCAACAGAAGCCACTTGCTGCACTGGAGATCGAGCAAGTTTTGATCAAGTCCTAAGCCGTTTCTGAGAACTGTTAACGAATAAAAATAACTTTAACCTTACAAACCGTCACACTAAATTGTTGCTTGTCACATCGCTGCCATGGACTCTGGTTTATTCTGTCGGATACACCTGACATCCGAGTAATAAAGTGATGATTCATGAGGAGTGAAGTGGTATGAATTACAACGAGACAACCGAGGCACTGCCTTCGGAAGAATTGATGAGTCAAGTGCCCGCAGAGCAAGTGTCATCCGACACGATTGCACAACTGGTCGGCCAGGTTTATGAAGCAGCCCCACCAGCCGAGCAAAGCCGTTTGTTGGAGCATTTGCTGATGCCCTTGGGCGTTTTGTCGCTCGTTTCTGTGGCCAACGGCATTTTTGCGAACATCCGGTTTCGCAGTGGCTGGCCCGACATCCAGGTTCAGCCCGAAGATGCCCAAAACGTGCAGGCCAGCGATGTCATCAGCTTGGTGACCCATGTCCAGCAAGTGAGCATGCATGCGGTCAATGGGTTGGCGCACATGCTCGCGTCATCTCCCATGATGACGGGCTCGGCTGCCACGGCGCTCCTGATGACCATGCTTTTGCAGCGCTCTAAAACCCGCCGGGCCACCGACACGGCGAGCGACGATTCGTCAGTGTCGCCCACCTGACCTCCAGCAACAGCAGGCGCAGCATTGCGTCTGCTAGCCGTGACGTGCCAGGTAGTCGCCCAGCACGCCAGCCAGCCAGTCCATCACCACCCGCACCCGCTTGGACAGGTTGCGCCGGTTGGCATACAGCAGCGTCAGCGGCATGGGCCGGGCCACATGCTCGGGCAACACGGCCACCAAGCGACCCTGGGTAATGAGGTCTTGCACGCCCATGGCGGGCACCTGGATAAGGCCCAGCCCCGCCAGACAGGCGGCGGTATAGGCCTCGGCATTATTCACGGTCATGGCGCCAGGCAGCGGCAAGCTGGCATCTTGATCTCCGTCCATGTAGTCAAAGCCGCCTGACTTGGCGCCCAGGGTGCTCACGTAATGCACCAACTGATGATCGGCCAGGTCGGCCAGCGTCTTCGGGGTGCCGTGCGTTTGCAGGTAGGCGGGGCTGGCGCAGTTGATCATGCGCATCTGGCCCAGCGGCCGGGCAATCAGGCTGGGGTCCGTCACCACGCCGCCGCGCAACACGCAGTCAAAGCCTTCGCGGATCAGGTCCACGCGGCGCTCGGTGCTGCTCAGCTCCACCTCCAGCAAGGGGTGCGCCTGCAGCAATTCGGGCAGGCGCGGAATGACGATGTTGCGCGCCACGCCGGTGGACATATCCAGCCGCACGCGCCCGCGCAGGGTCTGCGTGCCTTGCTGCTGGAACATGGTTTGCAGCTCATCCATATCGGTCAGCAGGTCTTTGCAGCGCTCATAAAACGCCTGGCCGTCCTGGGTCAACTGCACTTTGCGCGTGGTGCGGTGCAGCAGCCGCGTGCCCAGCAGGCTCTCCAGTTGCTGCACGGCGGTGGAAACACTGGCTTTGGGCAGGCTCAGGGTTTCGGCAGCCTGGGTGAAGCTGCTCAACTCCGCCACGCGGGTGAAAGTCAGCATGTGCTCAATCGTGTTCATTGTTCAATTATGACTAACAAACAAATCATAAACAGCCTATTTATGCCTCATTTGAATATCAATAAACTGCCTTCATCACCAACCAACCCCATGAAGGAATCCCCATGAGCACACTTGATACCCCTATTGCCATCGTCACCGGCGGCAGCCGTGGTCTGGGCAAAAATGCGGCGCTGCACATTGCCCGCCAGGGCAGCGATGTCATCCTGACCTATCGCAGCCAACAGGCCGAGGCCGACGCCACCGTGGCCGAGATCGAACGCATGGGCCGCCGCGCCGTGGCGCTGCAACTCAACGTGGCCGACAGCAGCAGCTTTGGTGCCTTTGCCGCGCAAGTGAAACAAGCGCTGGCGCAGCACTGGCAGCGTGAGCGCTTCAACTTTCTGGTCAACAACGCAGGCATCGGCATCCACGCCAGCCTGATGGAAACCACCGAGGCGCAATTCGACGAACTGGTCAACATCCATTTCAAGGGCGTCTTCTTTTTGACGCAAAAGCTGTTGCCGCTGATGGCGGACGGCGGGCGCATCGTCAATGTGTCCAGCGGACTCGCACGCTTTTCGCTCCCGGGCTATGGTGCTTATGGCGCCATGAAGGGCGCGGTGGAAGTGCTCACCCGCTACATGGCCAAGGAGCTGGGGCCGCGCGGCATCGCGGTCAACGTGGTGGCGCCGGGCGCCATTGAAACCGACTTCGGCGGTGGCGCGGTGCGCGACAACGCAGACCTCAACACCATGATTGCGTCCTCCACCGCACTGGGGCGCGTGGGCCTGCCGGACGACATTGGCGGCGTGATTGCCTCCCTGCTCAGCAGTGACAACCGCTGGATCAATGGTCAGCGCATTGAGGTCTCTGGCGGTATTTTTCTTTGAGAGGCGCCCCGTCGTCAGGCGATCAGGTAAACCATTTTTTCAAGTCAATGGTGGATCGCCGGCCGACGTCACTCGCATGCTGGGTCAGCCAGGTGGCGGCACAGAGCTGCCCCTGCGCATGCAATAACTTGAGAAACGGGCCGTAGGCCAGCATCTTGGTTTCCGAGCGGTGCAGGACCACCACCTGATTGGAGTCGATCATGTGAAACCGCACCTTTTGCAGGCGCTGCTCCAGCCGCCCCCAGGTCAGGAAGGAGGGGCTGGAGAATTCAGTTGCATGGGCGAACATGCGCATCTCGCGCATGAAGTTGGCGCTGAACCCCAGTTCGGCAATACGCTGCTCGATTTCTTCGACCGTGCTCAGCTTGCCTTCGCGCTGCAAAGGACTGAGCAGCACCAGCAAAATATCGCGCGCTTCGCAGTCATACACCAGCGGGAAAACCGCCGGGTTGGCGGCGTAACCCCCGTCCCAGTAGGGCTCACCATCAATCTCCACCGCGTGATGAATTTTGGGCAGGCAGGCGGAAGCGAGCAGCACATCCACCGTCAGTTCATTCTCACGAAAGATGCGCAATTTGCCGGTGTTCGCCTGCGTGGTGCCGACGAACAGCTTGAAAGGGCTCGATTTGCGCAAGCCGGCGAAATCAACCTGGCGGTTGAGCAGGTCGCGCAAGGGGTTCAGGTCAAAGGGGTTGAGCTGCGAAGGCGAGAAACGCCCGGCCCAACTGGCGAGCAGCTTGCTGGCGGGCGACAGGCTGATTGAATCGCCCTCCCCCCGCGTCATTGTTTTCCAGGGCATCTGTTTGCCCACATGGGTCCAGAAATCAGACAAGCCCTGGCGCGCACCCTCGCGCCCGGCTTTCATCCAGCCATCGGCAAAAACCACGGCATTCATGGCGCCGGCGCTGCTGCCGCTCAAGCCCTCAAACTCCAGGTTGGGCGCGTCGAGCAAGGCATCCAGGACGCCCCAGGTGAAGGCCCCATGTGATCCCCCGCCCTGGAGTGCCAAATTGAGACGGCGCGGCGTATTGCTGCTCAAGCGTCTGAACAGGCGGCTGATGGATCCCTGCGGAACGGCTGGACTGAGGGACAGGGCCAAGCTATCGGTCATGTGAACTCCTTCTCGTGGCGCAAAAGGTCATGCACGCTTGGGTCAGTATAGGGTTTTCCCTAATATTCCGTGTGACAGCGTTTTACCTGTCAGTGCGGCTCATGCGGGTGAGCAGCGTCATTGCGAATGAAGTCGGCGGTTTTCATGAACGCCTGCTCCAACTGGGTTTTCAGGGCGGCGTCGGGCACGGCCTCATCCAGCGCCAGGCGCATGCAGGCCATCCAGGCATCGCGCTCAGCCGGCCCAATGGGGAAATCCATGTGCTTGCGGCGCAAACGCGGGTGGCCGCGCTCCACCGAATAGGCCTGGGGGCCGCCGGTCCACTCGGTCAGGTAATTGACCAGCACCCGCTTGATCGGCCCCATATCTGCCGGATGCATCTTTCGGATGCCGGCAGCCTGCGGCAGCGTGTCCATATGGAAATAGAAACGGTCCACCAATCGTGTGATGGCCTCAACGCCGCCAATTCGTTCAAAGTGCGGATTGGCGGTGCCGGAGACGGAGGCGACCGAGGGTGCGGGTTGGACAGGTTTGTTCATATCGCGACAAAGGGGTTGTGATGCCCCGATGCACGCAAGAAACGCACCGTCTCAAACGATCCACGCCTAGCCAGTCAACTCAAACCACTATTAAATTAATAGCTACACAGGCATATAGCACAGGGGCTAGAGGCCAATTTTGCATATAAAAAGATCGATTTTCAGGTTTTCTGCCGTCAGATCAGCTCAATTCCAGCAGCAAGTCCTTGGCGTTGATGGTTTCGCCCGGGCGCACATGCACCGCCTGCACCGTGGCGTCGCGCTCGGCGCTGAGCATGGTTTCCATCTTCATCGCCTCCATCGACAGCAGCGGATCGCCTTTTTTCACCTGCTGGCCAACCTTGACGGCAATGGTCACAACCATGCCGGGCATCGGGGCGCCGACATGGCTGGGGTTGCCCTCTTGCGCTTTGGGTTTGGCGTGGCCGGTGCCAGCCAGCCCGGCTTTGGGCACGCGCACGGTGCGCGGCTGGCCGTTCAATTCGAAGAAGACCTTGATCTTGCCTTCTTCATCGACCGTGTCGGAGCGCCCGGTCTGGCGCACCACCAGGGTCTTGCCCTTGTCGATGTCGATGGCGATTTCTTCGCGGTCCAGCAGGCCGTAGAAGAACGGCGAAGTCGGCAGCAGCGACACATCGCTGAACTCGCGGCGATGCTCGGCGTAGTCCTTGAACACCTTGGGGTACATCAGATAGGAGGCCAGATCGGTGTCGCTGACCTTGCGCCCGATGGCTGCTTCAGCCTCCAGCCGTTTGGCTTCCAGATCGACCGGCGCCAGATGGTCGCCCGCGCGGCCCTGCATTGGCGCTTCGCCACGCAGTACTTTCTTTTCCAGTTCTTTCGGGAAGCCGTCCGGCGGAAAGCCCAGTTCGCCCTTGAACAGCGAAATGACCGACTCCGGGAAGGCGACCTCACGCGCCGGGTTGCTCACGTCCTGCGGTTTCAAATCATTGGCGACCATGAACAGCGCCATGTCGCCGACCACCTTGGAGGTCGGCGTGACCTTGACGATGTCACCAAACAGCACGTTGACATCGGCATAAGCTTTTGAAACTTCGGGCCAGCGGTGCGCCAGTCCCATGGCACGCGCCTGTTCGCGCAGGTTGGTGTACTGGCCGCCGGGCATTTCGTGGTTGTAAACGTCGGAAGTGCCGGCGCGCATGTCGGCCTCGAACGGCACGTAACTGCGGCGCACGCCTTCCCAGTAGTGCGAGAGGGATTGCATGGCGGCGAGATTGATGCCGGGGTCGCGCGCTGAGCCGGAGAGCGCGGCGGCAATCGAACCCAGGTTGGGCTGCGAGGTCAGTCCGCTCATGGCGTCCAGCGCCCCGTCCACGGCGTCACAACCGGCGTCAATGGCAGCCAGCACGGTGGCAGCCGAGATGCCGCTGGTGTCATGGGTGTGGAAGTGGATCGGCAGGCCGACTTCCTGTTTGAGCACGCGCACCAGTTCATGGGCGGCGCGTGGTTTGCAGACACCGGCCATGTCCTTGATGCCCAGAATGTGGGCACCGGCTTTTTCCAGTTGCTTGGCCAGGCCGACGTAATATTTCAGGTCGTACTTGGCTCGCTTGGGGTCGAACAGGTCGCCGGTGTAGCACAGCGTGCCTTCGCACAGCGCGCCGGTCTCGATCACGGCGTCCATCGCGACGCGCATGTTGTCCACCCAGTTGAGCGAGTCGAACACGCGGAACACATCGACGCCGTTTTTGGCGGCCTGCTGCACAAAGTAGCGCACCACGTTGTCGGAATAGTTGGTGTAACCCACCGCGTTGGAGGCGCGCAGCAACATCTGAAACAGGATGTTGGGCGTGGCCTCGCGCAAGCGGGCCAGGCGCTCCCACGGGTCTTCCTTCAAGAAGCGCAGGGCCACGTCAAAGGTGGCGCCGCCCCAGCATTCCATGGAAAACAGTTGCGGCAGCATCCGGGCGTAATGCGGCGCAATGTCGATCATGTCTTTGGAGCGCATGCGCGTGGCAAACAGCGACTGGTGCGCATCGCGCATGGTGGTGTCGGTCAGCAGCACTTGCGGCTGGTTCTTCATCCACTGGGCGAACTGCTTGGCACCGAGTTCTTTGAGCAGGTCGCGCGTGCCGGTGGGAACCGGCTGGCTCAGGTCGCAGACCGGCTTGATCGGGGCGGCCAGCGGCAACGGCGGCAGCACGCGGCCTTTCATCTCCGGGTTGCCGTTGATGGCGACTTCGCCCAGGAACTTGAGCAGGCGCGTGGCGCGGTCGCGCCGCTTCACAAAGTTGAACAGTTCGGGCGTGGTGTCGATGAAGCGCGTGGTGCATTCACCCGAGCGAAACAGCGGGTGGGCGATGACGTTTTCAAGGAACTGCAGGTTGGTCGAGAGGCCGCGCACGCGGAACTCGCGCAAGGCGCGGTCCATGCGGGCCGCCGCTTCATCCGGGGTGTGGCCCCAGGCGGTGACCTTGACCAGCAAGGAGTCGTAATAAGGGGTGATGACGGCGCCCGCGTAAGCAGTGCCGGCATCCAGGCGAATGCCGAAACCGGCAGCGCTGCGGTAGACGGCAATCTTGCCGTAATCGGGG
>JAZKHK010000048.1:17651-17899 GCA_040385425.1 Pseudomonadota bacterium
AAAGTGCCCCAGGGAAAGCTGTCGCTGTCGTCCTCGATCGCGTGGCCGCGCAAGGTGATGTCTTTTTGGTGAGGAATGAAGGAGTCTTCATCGCCGACCTTGGCGCCTTCGGTGACGCGAATCTGCGCCTTGACGATGTCCACGCCGGTCACGACTTCGGTGACGGTGTGCTCGACCTGAATGCGCGGGTTAACCTCAATAAAGTAGTACTTGCCGGTATCGACATCGAATAAATATTCAACCGTGCC
>JAZKHK010000049.1:0-10438 GCA_040385425.1 Pseudomonadota bacterium
AGTCCATGGGGCGTTCCCGCAAAGTTGCTACCGCCAACCGGGGGTCGGTGAAGGTGCTGACGGCAAAACCCTTGCGCGTGAGCGTGCGCTCCACCAGAAAAATCAAAGCCTCATCGTCGTCCACATACATGACGCGCTGGCCCTTGCCGTCCACCACCTTCGGTTTCGGGGTGTCCGGTGCGGCGGCGACTTTCATCTCATGGGTGACAGGGAAATAAAGCGTGAACACGGTCCCGGTATCGGGGGTGCTTTGTACATCCACCGTGCCCTGGTGCGTGCGCATGATGCCGTGCACGACCGACAAGCCCAGGCCGGTTCCCTGTCCCACGGGTTTGGTGGTGAAGAAGGGCTCGAAAACACGCTCCAGCGTGTCAGCGTCAATGCCGCTGCCGGTATCGCGCACCGCCAGTTTGACGTGCGGACCCCGGGCTCCCGTACGGCGCTCGACCGGACCTGCCCCGAGATTGACTTGCAGGTTGTAGCCCAGCTCAATGCTGACCGTGCCGCGTTGGGTGCCAATGGCTTGAATGGCATTGGTGCAAAGGTTGAGCAGTGCTTGCTCGACCTGGGTCGCATCCGCCAGCACCGGAGGGGTATCCGGGTCTATCTGCACCTGCATCTCCACCGACGGTGGCAGAGTGACTTTCAGCAAATGCACAGTTTCTTCCACCACATCGGCCAACCGGATCGGAACGCGCTTGGGGGACTCATTGCGGCTGAAGGCGAGAATTTGCCGCACCAGGTCCCGTGCCCGCCGTCCGGCCTTGTCGATTTCATTCAGGCTGACCAAGGCTGGCGAGCTGGTGCCCGCATCCTGTTTTGCCAGTTCTACATTGCCCAGAATGGCGCTGATGATGTTGTTGAAATCGTGCGCGATGCCGCCGGCCATGGTGCCCACGGCCTGCATCTTGTGGGACTCGCGCAACTGGGATTCCAGGGCATTGCGGTGCGCCTCGATTTTTTTGCGGGCCGTGAGGTCGCGCGCAAAAATGGTGATGGTGTCACCGTCCGGGTGATGCTCGAAAGACACGCTGGCTTCCACGGCGACGGTGGTTCCGCTGGTCGTGCGGCCGGTCATTTCGCCGAGCTGCGCGTGGGTGGTGAGCTGGGCGTAGTTGAGGGTTTCGACCGCGTCGGGCAAAAACCGTGACAGTTGACTGCCCAGCGCTTCGGCGGGGGTGCACTGGAACAAGGCGGCGGCTGTCGGGTTGAAGATGGTGATGCAATGCGCGGGGTCGATGCAAATGATCGCATCAAGCGAGGAGTTGATGATCGACGCCAGCCGGTTTTTGCTCAACAGCAGTTCTTCATTGCGCTCCTGCAGCGCGCTGGCACTGGCTTGCAACGCTTGCCGTTCCGCCAGCAAGGGGCCCTGGTCGATGATGGCGCAAATGAAATGTGCCAGTTCGTCCTGGGCGTTCTCGATGCGGGCAATGTGCAGATCGCCGGTAAAAATACCGCTCGATCCACTTGAGAAAATGACTTCCGAGATTTCGCTGGTCCCATCATCCCGGGCGCTGGTGAAGGCCTCGGCGACCTTGTCCGCGTGTTCATGACTCACCAACGGCAATAAAAAATTCAGCGGGGGGTCGTACTCCAGCGGGCGAAACAGGCGCAAGGCCATGGCGTTGCTCTCCAGCACCAGACTGTTTTCGTCCACCACCATCAAGGCCAGCGGGACGTTGGAGAACAGGGTGACAAAGCGTTCGGAGGCGCCTTCCGCTGCGACCTGGCTGTAGCGCAGTGCCTGGTTCTGTATTTCCAGTTCGGCCTGGTAATTGCGCAGGTCTTCAATCATTTGCGGCAGGGAATAACCTGCTGCAAGCTCATTTTTTTCGATCGTTTGTGCGCGCAGGGGCGACTTGGTACTCTTGGAATGTCTTCGCATGAGCGCAATACTTCCCCCGCGTTAAAACTTACACCAGACGATCGCCGGCCAAGTGCTTGTGACGATCAACGCGTCGGTGCGTTTTTCAGTTTTCCGCGTGGTGCAACCACGGTGGTCACGGTGGGGCGCACTGCATCGGGCGACACCGGCTTGGGCGGTGCGGTGTCTTTTTTCGGTTTTTTAACCATTTTGTTGCTTTGCTGACCTTTTGCCATTTTTCTTCTCCTAAGTTATTTGCCAAACTCTACGAATTGAGGCTGGAACGCCTGATTATCTACGCACGACTGCATCGCCCGGATCAAAATCTGCAGCCCTCAAAGGGCTGTGGTTGGTGATGAACTCGCGCAAGGCATCCGCATCCACAAAGCCGCTGTCCACGAAACTCGTGTGCTCTGTCAGCCTGGGGTAGCCGTCGCCGCCGACCGCCTGAAAGTTGTTGACCACCATGCGGTAGGTTTGGTTCGCTTGGACGGGTTCATTCCTGATACTGGCGCTGGTCACCGTGCCGGCGGTGATGATCAATTTAATGCCGGCAAACTGCGGAAACGCCCCGGAACCCGCCGTTATTTTGGCGATGGCGTTCAGGTAGCCAATCACCTCTGCGCCCGTCAGGTCCACGGTCACAAGGGTGTTGCCGAAGGGATGCACCTTGAGCACATCCTTGTAAGTGAGCCGGCCCGCCGGCAGCGAGTCGCGCACGCCGCCGGCGTTCACCACGGCAAAGTCAGCCTGGGTTTTTTCCATCGTGGCCAGACCGACCAACACCCCCATGGCGGCGGGTTTAATGCGCAGGACGGGGCGATTGCCTTCCAGCCGGGCATCGGTCACGCCAATATCCAGCCCCAGTTTTTGCTGTCCGATGGCCCGGTAAGGCGTCAGCAGCGCGAGCATGTCCTTGTCTTCCGCGATTTTAGGGGTGTAGGTCACCCGCGGGGCGTCGCCGTCAGTGGCCTTGAGCGGCTGCTTCAGGTTGATCGGGATGAGGGCGTAGTGAACCAGTTTGAAATCGCCATTGCGGTATTCAAAGTCGGCGCGGCCGACGTATTTGCCCCATTCATGCGCCTGCACGATCCAGGTGCCGTTCTGGCGGTCGGGCTGGCAGTCGGCGCCGGGGACGTAGGCGTGGTCGCGTTCATTCTCGGCTTGCATGCAGACCGGGTTTTGCGAGTGCCCGCCCACCACCAGGTCGATGCCCTTGACGGCGCGCGCCATCTCCACGTCACCCACGGCCTGCGTGCCATGCTGGCCGTTTTCAAAATGGCCCATGTGGGTGGTGGCAATCACCACGTCGGCCTGGCGGCGCAACTCGGGCACCACCTTGGCGGCTTCGGCGATCACGCTGCGGAATTCGACGTTTTGCACATGCGACGGATGCACCATCTTGTAGGTGTCTTCGGTGGTCATGCCCATCACGCCCACGCGCACGCCGCCCAGGTTGAAGATGGTGTAGGGCGCAAACAGGCGCTTGCCGTCTTCGTAGATGTTGGCCGACAGCATGGGGAAGCGGGCCAGCTCGCGCTGCATCTGGAGCACCGGGCGCGGCTTGTCAAACTCGTGGTTGCCCACGGCCATGGCCTGGTAGCCCAGCAGGTTCATGCCCTTGAAGTCGGGCACGGCGTCCTGCAGGTCGGACTCGGGCACGCCGGTGTTCACATCGCCGCCGTCGAGCAGCAGGGTGTAGCCGCCGCTGGCGGCCACTTCGCTGCGGATGCCGTCGATCACGGTCTTGCGGGCCGACATGCCGTACTCGCCATCGCTGTTTTTCCAGAAACGTCCGTGGTGGTCATTCGTGTGCATCACGGTGATGCGGTAGGTCTTGTCTTTTTCCGGGCCAGGAAGAGGTGCGTTGGCACAGCCTGCGATGGCCGCAGCAACAAGCAGATAAGCCGCAGGTCGGGTGAAGTTCATGGGAGCGTCTGGTGGTCAATAAATGGAGTGGGGCGATTATGGTGGCTGGCGCAGGCCGGTGCCAGATGCGCTGCATCGCCTTGTTAGCATGCGGCATGCACACCGTCCTGACTTACAGCCCCGCTCTGGGGCGGCTGATTTTTCCGGCCTTGCTGGGGTGGGTGCTGGGCACGGCAGCGCAATTGCAGCAGGCGGCGCTTGATTTTTGGCCAGTTTATGCATGTTTTATGCTTCTAGCCCCCGTCCTGTATGCGCGAGCAGCTAGCAAATCAATAGCAACTCATTGGCGTGTCGTACTCGTCGCCTTGGCCTTCGGCGTGCTGGCGTTTGGTTTGACCGGCCTGCGGTCCAGCTTCTTTTTGAGTCATGCGCTGGCCCCCGAGCTGGAAGGGCGCGACGTGGCCCTCGTTGGCGTGGTCGCCGCCATGCCGCAGCACAACGAAACCGGGTTGCGCTTTCGCCTCAATGTCGAGTCGGCCCGGCTGATGGACCAGCCGGTTCAGGTGCCGAACCGCATGGATCTGAGCTGGTACTCCGGCGTGTTCGGCGGTGGCGGGCCCGGCATGATGGGCGAACTGCAACGCCAGCCCGCCGCCATCCAGGCGGGGGAGCGCTGGCAGATGACGGTGCGCCTGAAGGCGCCGCACGGCGGCAGAAATCCTTTCGGGTTCGATTACGAGCTTTGGCTGTGGGAGCAAGGTGTGCAGGCCACCGGCTATGTGCGCGCCGGACCCAAAGACCCGGTGCCGCAGCGCGTGGCGCAAACCGTGTGGCATCCGGTGGAATGGGCGCGCCAGCAGGTGCGCGACCGGATTTTTGAGCGCGTGACCGAACGCCACTACGCCGGCCTGATTGCCGCCCTGGTGGTGGGCGACCAGAATGCGATAGACCGCGCCGACTGGGATATTTTCCGGGCGACCGGCGTGGCGCATTTGATGTCGATCTCCGGCCTGCACGTCACCATGTTTGCCTGGACTGCCGCCCTGATGGTGGGCTGGTTGTGGCGGCGTTCAGGCCGACTGTGTCTGTGGATTCCGGCGCCAAGCGCCGCGTTGGTCGGCGGCATTCTGCTGGCGACGGCCTACGCCTTATTCAGCGGCTGGGGCGTGCCGTCGCAGCGCACGGTGCTGATGTTGGCAACGGTTGGTTTCTTGCGTCTGTCCGGCAGGCAATGGCCGTGGCCGACGGTCTGGCTGCTGGCCTGCGCCGTGGTGGTCGCGCTGGACCCGTGGGCGCTGTTGCAGGCCGGGTTCTGGCTCAGCTTTGTGGCCGTCGGCGTCTTGTTTGCTACGGATTCAGGAGCTGCTCACGCAGAGAGTACGGGGGCTAGAGGCCGATTTACCTCACTTTTCCGCGAACAATGGGTGATCACGCTGGCGTTGACGCCCCTCACCTTGCTGCTGTTTGGCCAGGTCTCGCTGGTGGGGCTGGTCGCCAATGCGCTGGCGATTCCCTGGGTCACGCTGGTCGTGACCCCGCTGGCGATGCTGGGGGCGGTTGTGACGCCCTTGTGGGATGTAGCAGCCTGGAGCATCGCCGCGCTGGCCTGGTATCTGCACCTGCTGGCGGCATTGCCATTTGCTTCTGTTTCCATAGCGCAAGCGCCAATCTGGGCCGGGGCTGCAGGTGTTTTTGGCGGCATATTGCTGGCCATGCCGTGGTCCTGGCGCCTGCGACTGCTGGGCTTGCCCTTGATGCTGCCGGTGTTGCTATGGCAGGCGCCGCGCCCGGCGGATGGGCAGTTTGAACTGCTGGCCGCCGACATCGGACAGGGCAACGCGCTCATCGTGCGCACCGCCAGCCATGCGCTGGTGTACGACGCCGGGCCGCGCTACAGCAGCGAGAGCGATGCCGGTCACCGCGTGCTGGTGCCGCTGCTGCGCGCATGGGATGTGAAGGTCGACAAGTTGATGCTCAGCCACCGCGACAGCGATCACGCCGGCGGTGCGCTGGCCGTTTTAACCATGCAACCCCAAGCCGAGTTGCTCAGCTCGATTGAAGATAACCATGAACTGCAGGCCGTGCGCCCGGCCACCCGCTGCGTCGCCGGGCAGCGCTGGCGCTGGGATGGCGTGGATTTTGAAGTGCTGCATCCGCAAGCCGCCGACTACGATACAGGCCACAAAACCAACGCCATGAGCTGCACCCTGCGCATTTCCAATGGCGTGCAATCGGCGCTGCTGGCCGGCGATATCGAACAAGCGCAGGAAGCCCGGCTGGTAGCGGCGGGCGCACATGCCAGCGTAGGCGCCAATACCTTGAAATCCGACGTGCTGCTGGTCCCGCACCACGGCAGCAAAACCTCCAGCAGCGCCGCCTTCCTGGACGCCGTGCAACCGCAAATCGCGCTGGTGCAAGCCGGTTACCGCAACCGCTTCGGCCACCCGGCAGAGCCGGTATTGGCACGTTACGCCGAACGCCATATCCGCGTGATCGACTCCCCCCATTGCGGCGCCGCCATTTGGTCGTCGGCCCAACCGAAGGAAGTCACCTGCCAGCGCCAGTCAGCCCTGCGCTATTGGCACCACCGCATGAACCCCTGAAAAAATGTAGAAAAATAAGGTAAATGAGGCTGTAGCCCTTATAAAACCTGCACGAAAAGCTATCAATTAAATAGCGATATTAAAAACAACAGCGCAAGGCAGGGGCGGGGCGGAGGTCGGGGGCGATTTCAAAAAGCGAAGCGCATGAGCCCCCGGCATCCGCCCCGTCCCTGCCGGTTCACCCCCCGCATAGCCAGGTAAAACAAATTTTTAATGCCAAATCACCCTCCAGCCCGCATCAACCCTGCGCAAGCAGCTATGAATTAAGTAGCGTTGAAAAAATCCGTTCATCCACCAGGATGTTGACAAAGAATCCCAAAAAAACTGTTCACCGTTTTAAGCCCCGCCACACAGCGACCCCGCCAATTGCCCAATAGTCTTGAGCGCCTCTTCAAACCGCACATCGCCCGGGTGGCCGTAGTTCAGGCGCAGGCAGTGGCCAAAGCGCCGGTCCGCCGAGAACAGGTGGCCGGGGGCAATGCTGATGCGCTGCGACAAGGCCAGCCGGTGCAGTTGCAAAGTGTCCACTTCCGGCGGCAACTCCAGCCACAAAAAGTAACCCCCTTCGGGCCGCGTGACCCGCGTGCCTTGCGGAAAATGCCGGGCAATCAACTGCAGCGCCAGCGCCTGCTGCGCGGCCAGCGCCTGGCGCAACTGGCGCAGATGGCGCTCATAACCACCACGCTGCAAATAATCTGAAATCGCCAATTGCGACGGAATCGACGTGGCAAGCGTCGTCATCAGTTTCAGACGCTGCACCTGCTGGGCAAAGCGACCGGCCGCGACCCAGCCCACGCGGTAACCGGGCGCCAGACATTTCGAGAAGGAACTGCAATGCATCACCAGCCCCTGGCGGTCGTAAGCCTTGGCAGGCGAAGGGCGACGCAAGCCAAAGTACAACTCGCCATACACATCGTCCTCAATCAAAGGCACGCCATGGACGGCCAGCAACTCGACCATCGCCTGTTTGCGACTCTCCGGCATCAGGCTGCCCAGCGGATTTTGAAAATTGGGCATGAACCAGCACGCCTTGACCGGGTGGCGTTGCAGCACCTCGGCCAGCGAATCCAGATCGACGCCGTCACGCGGATGGGTGGCGACCTCGACGGCGCGCAGATTGAGCCGCTCCAGCGCCTGCAAGGCCGAGTAAAACGTGGGCGACTCCACGGCGACCACGTCGCCGGGCCGGGTCACGGCCTGCAGGCACAGGTTGAGCCCCTCCATGGCGCCATGGGTGATGACGATTTCGTCCACTTCCACAGCAGCGCCTTCCATCACATAGCGCAGACCGATCTGGTGGCGCAAGCGCTCGTTGCCGATGGTCAGGTCTTCCGTCACGCGCCGGGGCGCCAGCTTGCGCATGGCTGGTGTCAGGTAGCGCGCCAGCTTGTCCAGCGGAAACAGGGTCGGGCTGGGAAACGCGGAGCCGAGCGGCACCACATCCAGATGGCGCGTGGAGTCCAGCACCTCAAACACCAGATCGCTGATTTCAACGGCGGTGGACTGTTGCCCCGGCAAGGCGGTGCCCGGCTCGGCCTGCATGGGCAGGGCCCGGGCGTTGACGTAGTAACCCGAGCGCGCCCGCGCCTGAATCAGGCCCCGGGCCTCCAGCAGGTAATACGCCTCAAACACGGTGGAGGGACTGATTTTGCGGGTGGCGCTGGCCTGGCGCACCGAGGGCAGCCGGTCGCCCGGGCGCAGGGTCTGGGCCTGGATAAGGTCTGCAATTTCTTGCGCATAGCGTTCGTAGCGTTTCATGGGCCAACTGATATGGTTTTTTTAATAGAAACTGAATCTACCATTACAGATGAGTCTACGGCACAGTCCTCATCATGTCCAAAAAAATCATTCCCATCGTTGCCGCAGCCGGTGCGCCTGCTTCCGGCGGCATATTTGTTTTCGAAGCCAAAAACAAGATTTACGTTCGCGCCGTCACCGGCTGGTTCGCCGCCTGGCGCTGGGTCTTGGTCTGGCTCACGCAACTGGTGTTTTATTCCATGCCCTGGCTGCAGTGGAACGGGCGCCAGGCGGTGCTGTTTGACCTGGAGGGCCAGCGTTTCTTTCTGTTCGGTCTGGCGCTTTACCCGCAAGATTTGATCTACCTGACGCTGTTGCTGGTGTTGTGCGCGCTGGCGCTGTTTTTCTTCACGGCCGTGGCCGGGCGGCTGTGGTGTGGCTTTGCCTGCCCGCAAACGGTGTACACCGAGATTTTTCTGTGGATCGAGCGCCGCGTCGAAGGCGATCACCACGCCCGCAAACGGCTGGACGAGGCGCCTTGGTCGGCTGAAAAAATGGCCCGTAAGGGCGGCAAACAAGCGATCTGGCTGAGTTTCAGTCTGTGGACCGGCTTCACGTTCATGGGCTACTTCACGCCGATCCAGACCCTGGCCGCCGCCGTGCCCACGCTCGGCATGGGACCGTGGGAGGCTTTCTGGGTGCTGTTCTACGGTCTGGCCACCTATGCCAACGCCGGTTATCTGCGCGAACAGGTGTGCAAGCACATGTGCCCTTACGCCCGTTTTCAGGGCGCCATGTTTGACCGCGACACCTTGATCATCGGCTACGACCCGGTCCGGGGCGAAGCGCGCGGCTCGCGCCCGCGCGCCGCCGATGCCAAGGCTTTGGGGCTGGGGGATTGCATCGACTGTTCGCTGTGCGTGCAGGTGTGCCCGACCGGCATTGACATCCGCAACGGCTTGCAAAGCAACTGCATCGGATGTGCGGCGTGCATTGACGTCTGCGATTCGGTCATGGACAAGATGAATTACCCGCGTGGACTGATCCGCTACTCGACCGAAAACGGCTTGGCCCAGGGCTGGGATAAGCCGACGCTGCTCAAACGGGTGCTGCGCACCCGGGTGTTGATTTACGGTTCTCTTTTGTTGCTGGTGGCGATCACCTTCGCTGTCAGCATCTCCCTGCGCAGCCCTTTGCGTGTAGACGTGATCCGCGACCGGGGCGTGATGGCCCGCATAGTCAATGATGGCGCCGTGGAAAACGTTTATCGCCTGCACATCATGAATGCCACCGAATCGGTCCAGCGCTACCGGGTGGACGTGGTCGGCGCCGAAGGCTTGGCTTTGGTCAAGGGGGTGGACCTTGAGTTGGGTCCGGTCGAAGAGCGTACGCTGCCCTTCAGTGTGCGATTGCCGGGCAGCGCCGCCCTGACCCTGGCCGGGCAGACGCTACCGATCAAATTCCAGGTCACGCAATTGGGCGGCACTCAGGAAGAAGCGTCTGTCTTGGAGAAAACTACTTTCCATGTTCCTCGTTGAGCCGTTCATTGCATCAACCGGTAAAGGCTGTTTTGGTGCGTGGCACCAGACGATAGATTTCTCTCATTGATGGCTGAATCGCCCCAATTTGGTGCAATTGCTTGGGTATTCAGTCCATCCGAATGACGCTCCATGCCAGTGCCATCCCGATTTGCGCACGGGGCATCATTCGGATCAGTAGCGTTTGCATCAATAAATGTTGGCGCAAAGCTTGCTAAGCTAGAGGCAGGAGAGAAATCGTTTATGCAAAAATTCGACGAGATGTATACCCAGTTGCCCTATGAGTTTTTTACTCACGGGACGCAAATTCGAGATCATTACAAGATCTATGACGAATGGCTGGCCCGCCAGCCCGGCGACATGATGGCCAAGCGGCGCGAAGAAGCCGAGATGATCTTCCGCCGCGTCGGCATCACTTTTGCCGTTTACGGTGAAAAAGACGAAGACGGTGCCGGCGCCGAGCGACTGATTCCGTTTGACCTGATTCCCCGCATCATCCCGGCCCACGAATGGTCCAGCATGGAAAAAGGCCTGGAGCAGCGCGTCACGGCGCTCAATCGCTTCATTCATGACGTCTATCACGACCAGGAAATCCTCAAGGCCGGCATTATTCCGCGTGACCAGATCGAAAACAATGCCCAGTTCCGCCCCGAGATGATGGGTGTGGACGTGCCCAACAACATCTATTCGCACATCTCCGGCATCGACATCGTGCGGGCGCCCAACGCCAAAGGCGAGGGCGAGTATTACGTGCTGGAAGACAACCTGCGCGTGCCCAGCGGCGTGAGCTACATGCTGGAAGACCGCAAGATGATGATGCGGCT
>JAZKHK010000050.1:0-16973 GCA_040385425.1 Pseudomonadota bacterium
AGGCGGCGGTGGATTCCATAGGCTATGAAGAAACGCCAGCGGGGCGGGTGGGCAAGGTGCTGGTGGTCGATGGCGGCGGCTCTTTGCGCCGGGCCTTGCTGGGTGGCAATCTCGGTGCCGCCGCCGCCAGAAACGGCTGGGCGGGTGTGGTGATCGATGGCTGTGTGCGTGACGTGGCGGAACTCGGCGCGCTTGATGTCGGCATTCGCGCCCTGGCCAGCATGCCGCTGCCCACCGAGAAGCGCAACGAAGGCCAGAAAGACATTGCGGTCCAGATCCAGGGGCTTTGGGTTCGCCCCGGCGACTGGCTTTATGCGGATGAAGACGGTATGGTGGTCAGTGCGACCCGGCTGATTTGACGCTGCGCGATTTGCCATTGGTGCGGGCGGGCAGGGTGGCCAATACCACGCCCAGCAAGGCAATGGCAAACGCCACGAGCTGAGCGCCGCTGAGTGTTTCGCCCAAAGCCAGCACGCCGACCAAAGCGGCCGACACCGGCAGCATCACGGTGAACACCCCGGCTTTTGCCGCCGGGACGGTTTGCAGGCCGGTCATCCATAACCAGACGGTCCACACGCTGGCTGCCAGCGCGTAGAAGACCAGCAGCAGCCAGGTGCCCGATGCCACCGAAGCAAAATCAAATTGCCAGGCTACATAGAGGCCCAGGGGCGTCATCAGCACAAACCCCCACAGGTTGATCAGCGCCGTGATCCGTTTGGGGCTCAGCGTGCCCGTGAGCTTCTTGCCAATGACGGCGTAGGCGGCTTCGCACAGGACGGCGCCAAACACCAACAAATTCCCCCACAGCGCATTTTTATAAGCCAAATTGGCCTCTAGCCCTTGTACTGCCTGCGTAGGCAGCTCTTGTTTTGATAGCGAAAAAAGCCCAATGCCGACCGCGGCACAGGCAATGGCCGCCCACACCCGAAGGCCAATGCGCTCACCCAGGAAGAACCAGCTCATCAACGCGACTGCGGCGGGAATGGCCGCCATGATGACGCCCGCCGACACGGCACTGGTCATGCTGACCCCGTACAACATGCAGATGGAGAACAGGAAATTACCGAGCAAGGACTCCAGAAAGACCAGTTTTTTGGTCTCGAAACTCATCGGCAGTTCGCCCGCCGGTTTTTTCAACCAGTGCGGTATGGCGAGTCCGCCCAGGCCAAAGCGCAGCCAGGCCAGCAAGAAGACGGGCAGGGCGGTGACCAGGGGTTTTGACAAGGCAACATAGCTGCCGACCAGCGACATGCTGAGGGCAAGAAGTAGATAGGCCGTCAGGCGTTTGGATGCGGTAGGCAAGGTGATGTGAATGGCTGCCGCGGCAGTCGCATTTTTGGTAAATGTTGAAGGCCCGCATCATGCCTGATGGGCGGCCTTGGACGATCGCATCGCCCAGAGGTGCGCGGCAATCAAGGCCCGCCACGGAGAGAAATCAGCCAGCCACAGTCTGGTTTGTTCCTCGCTGATTTTCTCCGTCGAGCCGAGCAGCATTTGCAATCCACTGCGCACCGCGACGTCGCCATGCAAAGAGCCGTCGAGCCAGCCGAAACCCCGCAGCAAAGCGTAGTTGACAGTCCAGGGGCCGATGCCGCGTATAGCCATCAGTTGTTCTCGTATTTCCTCGACCGGCAGTGTTTGTGTCCAGGTATCAAGAGGCAGCGTGTTGTCTGCGACCCCTTGCGAGAGCGCGAGCAAGGTTCTTGCCTTGCTGGCCGAAAAGCCGGCCTGGCGCAAGGTGGCTTCTTCAAGCCCGGCGATCTGGCTGGCTTGCGGATAGCACAGCAAGCCACTGCCATGGCGCACATTGGTGGCAACAATCAGTTGGCGCCGCAGCGACATGGCGGCATGCACGCTGATTTGTTGGCCCGTAACCGCCCAGGTCAAAGCCTCAAAAGGCGTGGCGGTCACCGGGACTCGCAAGCCGGGTTGGTCTGCAATCAGCAAGCCGAGTTGCGGATGATTTCGGTGACGATGCTCGAAGGCTTCAATCTCCTGGTTCAGCCCCAGCAGGCGGTGGACCATGGCTTCAAAAGCTGACTGGCTGTCGCTGCCCATCTCCCCATCAACCGAGAGGTCGGCCTCTGCCCGTCCTTCAAGAAAACGGATGGAGAGACAGGCCGGCGCACCTTGCCAGACGATGCCTTTCTCCAAGGCAGAGTCGCTGACCCGCTCGGCAGTTTCCTGCGGATCGCGCCGATGAAAGGCCAGGATATCGTTGGGGCGAAATGTGGCGGGCAGCGCCAGAGAGCAAGTCAGCCGAAAAGTCACTCTTTGGCCTCCCGCAGGAGTAGCGCGCGTTTGCGTTCGACGCCCCAGCGGTAGCCCGACAGCCCGCCATCGTGGCGCACCACCCGATGGCAGGGAATGGCGACCGCCAAGGCATTGGCGGCACAGGCCTGCGCCACGGCCCGTGCGGATTGGGGCGAGCCCAGGCGCTGGGCCAGGCCGCTGTAGCTGACGGTTGTTCCGGCCGGTATTTCCCGCAAGGCTTGCCAGACCCGTTGCTGGAAGGCGGTGCCGCGCAGGTCAAGGGGAAGATCCAGACCCAAAGCCGGCATCTCGATGAAGCCGACCACCTGGGCCACCAGTTGCTCAAATTCAGCATCCCCGCCGATCAATTCGGCCTTGGGGAAACGGTCCTGCAGGTCGCGTGCCAGCGCATCAGGGTCATCGCCCATCAGAATGGAGCAGACGCCGCGGTCGCTGGCGGCAACCAGAATTGCGCCCAGAGAACATTCGCCGACGGCAAACCGGATCGCCGTCTGGGCACCGCCAGCCTGGTAGTTTTTCGGTGTCATGCCCAGCAGGCGGTTTGATTCTTCATAGAAGCGGCCGCTGGAGTTGTAGCCCGCGTCGTAAATGGCTTGCGTCACACTGCTGCCGTGGCCCAGTTCGTCACGAACTTTGCTGGCTCGATGGGCCGTGGCAAAGGCCTTGGGTGTGACCCCGGTGACCGCCTTGAAAATGCGATGCAGATGGAAGGGGCTCATCTGGGCCTGCCGGGCCAGTTCTTCCAGATGGGGCGGCGTTTCGGCGCTTTCAATCTGCCGACACACGCTTGTCACCAGTGCGGCATATTGTTCGGCCAGCGGCGCTTGATCGGGTTTGCAACGTTTGCAAGGCCGAAACCCGGCCTGTTCAGCTTCTTGGGTCGTCAAATGGAAGCTGACGTTTTCCGGTCTGGGGAGGCGTGCGCCGCAGGAGGGGCGGCAATAGACGCCCGTGCTCCTGACCGAATAGTAGAACTGGCTCTCTGTCGTAGGGTCACGCGCCACGATGACGGCCCAGCGGGGGTCACTCACGGTTTGCGCAGCCTGGGTTTCGATGGAGGTGGACATGGTGTGATCTTTCCATTGTGTTCGATAGAGTGCACTTTAGGCAGAAGAAGGCCACGACACACTCCGGGTCTTGCTTTTGAATTGCATCAAGCAAGCGTTAAGCCTGCCGACCCCAACGCAAACATCACCCGCCTAGTGGTTAGCCATAAGGCTGGCATGCAAATTTAAAGCAACCATGCATGCACAATGGAGAAAAATACGAGTCGGGCCTGCAACAGCCGTCCTGTAGGGCCAGTTGGATGAGCACGAGCACCCGCGTCGCATTTGGATGAACCCGCAGCCAGGAGCATGTCATGAACGATAAAAAAGCGATGACCTTCAACGATCTGGAGCAATGGCTCAACGAGCGCCGCGTCACAGAAGTCGAGTGCCTGGTGCCCGACTTGACCGGTGTGGCGCGCGGCAAAATCCTGCCCCGCGGCAAGTTCACTGAAGACCGCGGCATGCGTCTGCCGCAAGCCATTGTGGCCATGGGCGTGACCGGGGAGTTTCCTGAAAGCGGCCCCTATTACGACGTGATCGACCCGACCGACAAGGACATGCAGTTGCGCCCCGACCCGTCCACCGTGCGTATCGTGCCCTGGGCGACGGACCCGACGGCGCAGGTGATCCATGACTGTTTTGACCACGCTGGCAATCTGGTGCCTTTTGCGCCCCGCTCGGTGCTGCGCCGGGTCTGTGACCTGTTTGCCGCCGAAGGGCTGCAGCCGATCGTGGCACCCGAGCTGGAGTTTTACCTGACGGCCCGCAACACCGACCCCAACACCTTGTTGAAGGCGCCGATTGGCCGCAGCGGCCGGGCGGAAACCTCGCGCCAGGCCTACAGCATCGATGCGGTCAACGAGTTCGACCCGCTGTTTGAAGAAATCTACGACTACAGCGACAAGATGGAGCTGAACGTGGACACCCTGATTCACGAAGTGGGAGCGGGGCAGATGGAGATCAATTTCTTCCATGCGGACCCGATGGGGCTGGCCGATGAGGTGTTCTTTTTCAAGCGCACGGTGCGTGAGGCGGCCTTGCGGCATGACATGTACGCCACCTTCATGGCCAAGCCGATTGCCGGCGAGCCGGGCAGTGCGATGCATGTGCACCAGAGCTTGCTGGATGTGGCCACCGGCAAGAATGTGTTCAGCAATGCCGACGGCACGCCGTCCGAGATGTTCATGCACTACATCGGCGGTTTGCAGCGCTACATTCCGGCGGCCATGGTGCTGGTGGCGCCTTACGTCAACAGCTACCGCCGCCTGTCCCGCAACACGGCCGCACCGATCAACATCGAATGGGGCTATGACAATCGGACTGTCGGCATCCGTTCGCCTATTTCTTCACCGGCCGCGCGCCGGGTCGAAAACCGCGTCATCGGTGCAGACGCCAATCCCTATGTCGCCATGGCGATGACGCTGGCCTGCGGCTACCTCGGGATCAAGAACAAGATCAAACCCAAACCCGAAATGAAGGGTGACGCCTACCTGGCACCGTATGCGCTGCCGCGCAGTCTGGGCGAAGCGCTGGACTGGCTGCGCCGGGAGTCGGATCTGCACGAGGTGCTGGGCAAGGAGTTCATCACGGTGTATTCGGAAATCAAGGAGCTGGAGTTTGACGAGTTCATGAAAGTGATTTCGCCCTGGGAGCGCGAGCATTTGCTATTACATGTATAGCTGCTCATGCACTAGGGACGGGGGCTAGAGGCTGTTTTTATATAAATTTCAGGACAAAATCATGACTTCTTTGATCTCCTCAAATCACATGTCCACTACAAACATTCAGGCCTTGGACAGCGCCCATTTCATCCACCCGTTCACCGACCACGGTGATTTGGCGACACGCGGCGCGCGCGTCATGGTCAGGGGCGAGGGCATTTACGTGTGGGATTCGGAAGGCGAGCGCGTGCTGGACGCCATGAGCGGCTTGTGGTGCGTAAATGTAGGTTACGGGCGCCAGGAACTGGCCGATGCCGCCCATCACCAGATGATGACGCTGCCCTACTACAACAGCTTTTTCCAGACCACCAATGTGCCCGCCGTGCAACTCGCCGCCAAGCTGGCCGAGTTGGCGCCTGATGTGGGGGCGCGAAGCTTCAAGCACGTTTTTTACTCTTCCAGCGGCAGCGAGAGCAACGACTCCAACGTGCGCATGGTGCGCCGCTACTGGGATTTGCTGGACCAGCCCCAGCGCAAGGTCATCATCAGCCGGTTGAACGCCTACCACGGCAGCACCATGGCGGGCGCCTCGCTAGGCGGCATGAGCGGCATGCATGCGCAAGGGGACTTGCCGATTCCCAACATCACCCACATCGACCAGCCCTATTTTTTTGAAAATGGCCTGCCAGGTGAAAGCGAGCACGATTTTGGGCTGCGCGCTGCGGGCTGGCTGGAGACGAAAATTCTAGAAATCGGTGCAGACAAGGTGGCCGCCTTCATTGCGGAACCGGTTCAGGGTGCGGGCGGCGTCATCATTCCGCCGGCCAGCTACTGGCCTGAGATTCAGCGCATCGTGGACAAGTACGGCATCTTGCTGATCAGTGACGAAGTGATCTGCGCCTTTGGCCGGCTCGGCACCTGGTTTGGTTATGAAAAGTTTGGCTACAAGCCGGATCTGGTGACCTTTGCCAAGGCCGTGACCAGTGGCTACATCCCTTTGGGCGGTGTGCTGGTCGGCGATCGGGTCGCCAAAGTGCTGATTGAAAAAGGCGGCGAATTCAACCACGGCTACACCTACAGCGGGCACCCGGTGGCCTGCGCCGTGGCCTTGGCCAACCTGGCCATCATGGAGCGGGAGCAGTTGCCGCAGCGCGTGCGCGATGACATCGGCCCCTATCTGGCCCAGCGTTTTGCAGACATCGCGGCGCATCCGCTGGTCGGCATGGCCGAGACCTGTGGCTTTATGGCCGGTCTGGTGCTGGTCAAGAACAAGGCCAGCCGTGAGCGTTTTGCCGAAGCGCTGTCTGTCGGCATGATTTGCCGGGGCCATTGCTTCAAGAATGGCCTGATCATGCGCGCGGTGGGGGACCGCATGATCATTGCACCGCCGCTGACCATGACGCATGCCCAAATTGATGACATGGTGGCCTTGATCATTCGTTGCCTTGATTTGACGCATGAAGATGTCCAGCGCAACGGCTGGCTGGCATAAGGATTGCTCAAGCAAAAGTCCTTGGTGACCGGGTTACCATTCTGTTTTCAGCGTGATGGATGAATTTTCAGGAGAAAAAATGAATAAAAACAAGGCAATTTGCAAACTGATGACCCGTCTTGCGCTGACGGGCTTGATGACTTTGGCGGCCACTTCCGCCTTCGCGCAGGAAGAAAAAGTTCTCAATATCTACAACTGGTCGGACTACATTGCGGACGATACGATCCAGAATTTTGAGAAAGAAACCGGAATCAAGGTGCGTTACGACACCTTTGACAACAACGAAATCCTGCATGCCAAGCTGGTGGCCGGCAAAACCGGTTACGACATTGTGGTGCCCGGCGCCGCCTGGGCCAAGATGCAAATGGAGGGTGGCCTGCTGCGCAAGCTGGACAAGGCGCAACTCTCGAACCTGAAAAACCTGGACCCGGACATCCAAAGCCAGATCGCCAGCATTGACCCCGGTAACCAGTACCTGGTCAACTGGCTGTGGGGTTACACCACGGTCGGCATCAATTCCGCCAAGGTGAAAGCGGCCCTGGGCGCCGAGCCTATGCCCGCGAACGTGTGGGAACTGTTTTTCAACCCCAAGTACGTCAGCAAGCTGAAGAGTTGCGGCGTGTCGGTGCTGGACAGTGCGACCGAGGTGTTGCCCGCCACGCTGCACTACCTTGGCAAGGATCCGTACAGCAAGAATCCGGCGGATTACCAGGAAGCCGGCAAACTGCTCAAATCCATTCGTCCTTACGTCACCCTGTTCAGTTCGTCGGGCTATATCAACGACATGGCCGCTGGGTCGATTTGTCTGACCTTGGGCTACTCGGGCGACATCAGCATTGCCCGTCGTCGGGCGATTGAAGGCAAGACGGGTCAGGACATTGTGGCCCTGATTCCCAAAAATGGCGGCCTGCTATTTTTTGACATGATGGCGATTCCGGCTGATGCGCCACACCCCAAAAACGCCCACTTGTTTATCAACTACATCTTGCGCCCGGAAGTGCATGCGTCTTTGAGTAACAAGGTTTTTTACGCCAATCCCAACAAGGCTTCACGTAAATTTGTGAAGCCTGACGTGGAGAAAAATCCGTCGGTTTTCCCGTCTTCCGCTGAAATGGCCACCATGGTGCCACCGAAGGCCTTGAGCAATGACACCCGCCGCCTGATCACCCGGGTTTACACCGGATTCAAAACGGGTCTTTGATCGCCTGCGGTTTCGCTGGTTTCGTTGTTAAAAATAAGAAGAAGGATTTGTCGGTGGTAACTGCGCCCAATATCAAAGCGTCCTTGGCTCCACAAGGTAGTGCGCCGTTTTTGCAGATCAAACAGCTCGTCAAACAGTTTGACGATGTGTTCGCCGTGGATGAGGTGTCCCTGGATATCCAGCAGGGCGAGATTTTTGCCTTGCTGGGCTCCTCCGGCTGTGGAAAGTCCACCTTGCTGCGCATGCTGGCGGGGTTTGAAGCGCCCACTTCCGGGCAGATTCTGCTGGCCGGGCAGGACATCGTTGGACTCGCGCCGTACGAGCGTCCGATCAACATGATGTTTCAAAGCTATGCCTTGTTCCCCCATTTGAGTGTGTGGGACAACATTGCTTTCGGACTGCGACGGGATGGCCTGCCCAAGGCCGAGATTGAGCTGCGCGTGGAGCAAATGTTGGAACTGGTGCAACTCAAGCCTTATGCCAAACGCAAGCCGCACCAGTTGTCCGGCGGTCAGCAGCAGCGGGTTGCGCTGGTGCGCAGCCTGGCCAAGCGGCCGCAGTTGCTGCTGCTGGATGAGCCCCTGGGTGCGCTGGATGCGAAGCTGCGTCAACGCACCCAGTTGGAACTGGTGGATATCATTGAACAGGTCGGCGTGACCTGTGTCATGGTGACCCACGACCAGGAAGAAGCCATGACGATGGCGACCCGAATCGGCGTCATGAGCGAAGGAAAAATCCTGCAGATCGGGCAGCCGGAAGAAATCTACGAAACACCGAACTGCCGCTTTGTGGCCGACTTCATTGGCAGCGTGAATCTGTTTGAGGGCACGGTTGTCGAGGATGAGTTTGACCACGTGGTCATTGCATCACCCGAGTGCCGACACTATGTGAGCCACGGCATCACGGGGACGAGTGGCATGTCGGTGCATGTGGCCGTGCGTCCCGAGAAAATGAGCATTCAGCAGGAGCTCCCGCAAGACGATGAGCGGGAGTCGCTGAACGAAGTGGGGTTCAACATCGCACAAGGTGTCATCAAGGATCTGGCCTACCTTGGCAGCCTGACGACATATCACGTCCAACTGGATGGCGGTGACACGCTTGTCAAAGTGACGCATACCAATGCCGCCCGCCACGACGCGACACACCTGACATGGGGTGACCGGGTGGTTGTCTGGTGGTGCGGGAGCGACGTCGTGGTGCTGACGAGGTGAAGGCGTCATGACCACGTCCATCAAGCCGGTATCCTTTTTGTACGACAAGCTGACTGGCAACTGGGGCCGCAAAGCGGTCATCGGAATTCCGCTGGCGTTTCTGCTGGTGTTTTTTTTGTTGCCGTTTCTGGTCGTTTTCAAGATCAGCGTGTCCGAAATGGACAACGTGGCTTTCAAAGACCTGTGGGTCTGGAGCGACGGGGTATTCCAGCTTCAGGTTAAATTGGGTAACTATCTTTTTGTCGCCCAGGATGACCTGTATTTTCAAACCTACCTCAGCTCGCTGAAGTTTGCGGCGATCACCACCGGGATCTGCTTGCTGGTGGCCTATCCTTTTGCCTACTTCATGGCCCGCTGCCCGGCAGACAAGCGCCCAGCCTTGCTGATGCTGGTCATGCTGCCCTTCTGGACCTCGTTTTTGCTGCGTGTCTATGCCTGGAAAATGCTGCTGGCTGACAACGGCGTTTTCAATCACCTGGCCATGCAGATGGGGTTGATATCCGAGCCCTTGAAGATGATGAACACGCCGTTCTCTCTGGTGCTGGGCATGGTGTACACCTATCTGCCTTTCATGATCCTTCCGTTGTACGCCAATCTCGTCAAAATGGATTTGCGCTTGCTGGAGGCGGCGCAAGATCTGGGCGCGACGCCCTGGCAGGCGTTTTGGCGCATTACGGTGCCCTTGTCCAAAAGCGGCATCGTTGCGGGCGCCATGCTGGTCTTCATTCCCTGTGTCGGCGAGTTTGTGATCCCCGAACTGTTGGGCGGACCGCAGACGCTCATGATTGGCCGCGTGTTGTGGGATGAGTTTTTCAGCAACAACGACTGGCCCATGGCGGCCACCGTGGCGGTGGTGATGGTCTTGCTCATCATTGTTCCGCTGGCGCTGTTCAACAAGCACCAGGCTGAAAACCCAGCAGGAGGCCGCGCATGAAGTTCAATGCTGGTCGTGTGACGTCCCGGGTTTGGATGGGCGCGGTGTTTGTGTTTCTTTACCTGCCCATCCTGACTCTGATTGTGTTGAGTTTCAACGCCAGCCCGCTGGTCACGAGTTGGGGCGGTTGGTCCTTGCGCTGGTATGACGCCCTGGCCAATGATAGGGAGATCATTGCCGGTTTCAAACTGTCGCTGGAGGTCGCTTTTTTAACGGCTTGCGGGTCGGTGGTTCTTGGCACCTTGGCGGCTCTGGCCTTGACCCGGTTCAAGCGTTTTCCTGGTCGCACCCTTTTGGCTGGCATGGTGAATTCGCCGCTGGTGATGCCGGAAGTCATCATCGGGCTGTCTTTGTTGTTGATGCTGGTGTCGGTGCAGCGGACTTTCGGTTTCCCGGAACGTGGCTTGATGACGATTTGGCTCGGCCACACTTTACTGGGCATGGCCTATGCCACGGTGGTGGTGCAGTCGCGCTTGCAGGAGATGAGCCCCCAATTGGAAGAGGCGGCCCAGGATTTGGGTTGCCGTTCATGGCAGGTTTTCTTTCTGGTCACGCTGCCGCTGATTTCACAGGCCATCGGTTCGGCCTGGCTTTTGACATTTACCTTGTCGCTGGATGATGTGGTGCTGTCGGCTTTTCTCTCGGGACCGGGCTCGACCACCATGCCCATTGTCATTTTCAGCCGCGCCCGCTTGGGTTTGAGCCCCAGCGTGAACACGGTGGCCACGTTGACGGTGCTGGTGGTTGGCATGGGGGTGCTGCTGGCCAGCCTGTGGATTGCGCGAAACGAACGGAAAAGAGCCGCTGAGATGGCGTCGGCTTACAAGTCGTCGGACAATTGACGGCGAGGCGCCGAAGCCATTGACCCTTGTCGTCCCGGTTCCCTCGGGCGCAGGGGGGCTTGCCCATTTTTAATCATCGTATCCATCCAGGAAGGGTTCACCATGAACGCTGTCAACACCACCTCCTCACTTCAGTTTGATGGCCGTGCCCTGATCAACGGCAAACGCATGGCTTCCATCAGCGGCGAGACGTTCGAATGCATTTCTCCGGTCGATGGTCGAATACTCACCACGGTGGCGCGTTGCGCTGCGGCTGATATTGACGCCGCTGTGATTGCGGCACGCGCCGCGTTTGAAGACCGACGCTGGTGCGGCCTGGCACCGGCGCAGCGCAAACGCATCATGATCCGCTTTGCCGACCTGCTGTTGGCGCATGGCGATGAGCTGGCGCTGATCGAAACTCTGGACATGGGCAAGCCGGTTAAATACTCACGTGCCGTGGACGTGAACAGCGCCGCCAATTGCATTCGCTGGTATGGCGAGGCGGTAGACAAGGTCTATGACGAGATCGCACCCACAGCCCGCACTGCATTGGCGCTCATCACCCGCGAACCCGTCGGTGTGGTGGGCGTGATCGTGCCGTGGAACTACCCAATGCTCATGGCGTCGTGGAAGATCGCACCCGCGCTGGCGGCAGGTAACTCGGTCGTCCTCAAACCGAGTGAAAAATCACCGTTGACCGCCTTGCGCATGGCCGATCTGGCGCTGGAAGCGGGTATTCCGCCCGGTGTCTTCAATGTGGTAACCGGTTTCGGTCCGGAGGCGGGGTCGCCTTTGGCACTGCATATGGATGTGGACTGCATTGCGTTCACGGGTTCCACCCCGGTGGGCAAACAGATTCACATCATGGCGGGGCAAAGCAATCTGAAGCGTGCCTGGACCGAACTGGGCGGTAAATCGCCCAACATCGTGTTTGCCGATTGCCCGGACCTGAATAAAGCGGTTGAAGCGTCCGTGGGCAGCATCTTCTTTAATCAAGGGGAGAGTTGCAATGCGCCTTCGCGCCTCTTTGTCGAGGCCAGTATCAAAGAGAAGTTTCTGGAAAAAGCCATGGCCTTGCTGCCTCGCTATGCACCCGGCAATCCATTGGAGAAGAGCACCGTCATGGGCGCCATCGTTGATCAGAAGCAGATGGATTCTGTGCTGCGCTATATCGAGACTGGCAAGCGCGAGGGTGCCAAGTTACTCGCCGGTGGCGAGCAGGCCTTGAGAGAGACAGGTGGCTGCTATGTACAACCCACTGTTTTCGACGGCGTGCGCAACGACATGACGATTGCGCGCGAAGAGATATTCGGTCCGGTGCTGTCCGTGCTGTCGTTTACCGATGCGGCCGATGTGGTGCGGCAGGCCAATCAGAGTGTGTATGGGCTGCAGGCGGCGGTGTGGACGCGCGATATCAACAGGGCGCTCGGCGTGGCCCGCGCCTTGCGCGCCGGAACAGTCCATGTGAACCAGTATGACGAAGACGACATCACGGTGCCGTTTGGCGGCTTCAAGCAAAGCGGGGTGGGGCGCGACAAGTCCTTGCATGCTTTTGACAAATACACCGAAACCAAAACCACCTGGATACGAGTCGACAGCCCGGTTTGAAGGCATCAATTTTGAATTCGCGTTTCGTGAATGTCTAAATGTTCTGTAATTTCCACTATGCGAAAATATTGTTTCAATATATGAAATTTAAACGTGCTGCAGTGCAATATTTTTTATCAAATTAAAAAAATTAATTTCATATTGTAAACTGATTGCTGCAAGTTGTTGATTCAATTGGTTTAAATTTATGTCTTATATAAGACATAAGATCTAAAATAAGTCTTATAGAAGACATAGAATAAACCCCATAGACGCTGGACTTTTTAATCCAGTGCAGATTTTTAAATCAACCTTTGGAGTGATCTCATGCCGAAATACACAACAGAACCACAGAGCCGCGAACAACAAATTGCCGCCCTGGAAAAAGACTGGGCCACCAACCCACGCTGGAAGGGTATCAAGCGCGGCTACACCGCGGCTGACGTCGTGCGTCTGCGTGGTTCGTTCCCCATTGAGCACACCTTGGCCCGTCGTGGTGCCGAGAAGCTGTGGAACCTCGTGACCACCGAGCCTTACGTCAACTGCCTGGGTGCATTGACCGGCGGCCAAGCCATGCAGCAAGTCAAGGCTGGCGTGAAAGCCATCTACCTGTCGGGCTGGCAAGTTGCTGCGGATAACAACTCCTACGCTTCCATGTACCCAGACCAGTCCCTGTACCCAGTGGACTCGGTGCCAACCGTGGTGGAGCGCATCAACAACACCTTCCGCCGTGCCGATGAAATCCAACACTCCAAAGGCATTGACGCTGGCGACAAGGGTTACATCGACAACTTCGCTCCTATCGTCGCTGACGCAGAAGCCGGTTTCGGTGGCGTGCTGAACGCGTTTGAATTGATGAAGGCCATGATCAAGGCTGGCGCTGCTGGCGTGCATTGGGAAGACCAATTGGCTTCGGTCAAGAAATGCGGCCACATGGGCGGCAAGGTGCTGGTGCCTACCGCTGAAGCAATTCAGAAGCTGGTTGCAGCTCGTATGGCGGCCGACGTTTGCGGCGTGCCAACCTTGGTGATCGCTCGTACCGATGCCGAAGCTGCTGATCTGTTGACCAGCGACTACGACGAAAACGACAAGCCATTCCTGACTGGCGAGCGCACAGCCGAAGGCTTCTACAAGACCAACAAGGGCATGGACCAAGCTATCTCCCGTGCCGTTGCCTACGCTGAGTACGCTGATTTGGTGTGGTGCGAAACGGGTACGCCTGATCTCGAATTTGCTCGCAAGTTCGCAGAAGCTGTGCACGCCAAGCACCCCGGCAAAATGTTGGCTTACAACTGCTCGCCTTCGTTCAACTGGAAGAAGAACCTGGACGACGCGACTATCGCCAAGTTCCAGCGCGAACTCGGTGCCATGGGTTACAAGTACCAGTTCATCACTTTGGCTGGAATTCACTCCATGTGGTACAACATGTTCGACTTGGCTCAAGACTACGTCAAACGCGGCATGTCGGCCTACGTTGAGAAGGTGCAAGAGCCTGAATTCGCAGCGCGCGACCGCGGCTACACCTTCGTGTCGCACCAGCAAGAAGTCGGCACTGGCTACTTCGATGAAGTGACGACTGTGATTCAGGGCGGCAAGTCCAGCGTGACTGCCTTGACCGGTTCTACCGAAGAAGAGCAGTTCCACTAAGCTGAATACGCGCTTCAAGAGGGTCCGTGTCGTCCAATAGGGGGTGGCACGGGCCCTTTTTTTGTTAAACTGAACAGCACCTCCTGCAATAAAAGCGAGAAAGGCAGCGTGAATATGGCATTGCGAACTAAATTAGCCATGTTTATATGCTTTATTGGCCGCTAGCCCCCGTGTCTATTGTGTAAGTAGCTATAGAATTAGTAGCAAAGCGCGGCAGGTTCCGCGCTTTTTGTTTTGCTCTCCCTTCTTCTGGTTTTTCAACATGATTCAAATCACACTTCCTGACGGCTCAAAACGTGACTTTCCAGGTCCAGTGACCGTGGCCGAGGTGGCTGCCTCCATTGGCGCGGGGCTAGCCAAGGCGGCGCTGGCCGGCAAGGTGGATGGCAAAGTGGTGGATACCAGTTACCTGATCGAGACGGATAGTCTGTTGGCCATCATCACGGCAAAAGATGCAGACGGTTTGGAGGTGATTCGTCACTCCACCGCGCATTTGTTGGCGTATGCCGTCAAAGAGTTGTTTCCTGATGCCCAGGTCACCATTGGGCCGGTGATTGAACATGGTTTCTTCTACGACTTTTCGTACAAGCGCCCGTTCACCCCTGAAGACTTGACCGCTATCGAGAAAAAGATGGTTGAGTTGGCAGGCAAGGATGAGCCTGTCACCCGCCGTGTCTTGCCTCGTGATGAGGCTGTGGCGTATTTCAAGAGCCTGGGTGAGCATTACAAGGCGGAAATCATCGCGAGCATTCCTGCTGACCAGGATGTGTCTTTGTACCGTGAAGGAAAGTTCGAAGACCTGTGCCGTGGTCCCCACGTACCCAGCACCGGCAAACTGAAGTTCTTCAAGTTGATGAAGCTTGCAGGGGCGTATTGGCGCGGTGACCATCGCAATGAAATGCTGCAGCGCATTTACGGCACGGCTTGGGCCACGAAAGATGAGTTGCAACAGCATTTGACCATGCTGGAAGAAGCCGAGAAGCGTGACCACCGCAAACTCGGGCGCGAACTCGACTTGTTTCATATTGATGATCACGCACCTGGCCTGGTGTTCTGGCATCCCAATGGCTGGACCTTATGGCAAGGCGTAGAGCAGTACATGCGTCAGGTGTACCGTGATAACGGCTACCAGGAGGTCAAGGGTCCGCAGGTCATCGATAAAACGCTGTGGGAGAAAACAGGGCATTGGGACAAGTACCGTGAAAACATGTTCACGACCGAATCGGAAAAGCGTGAATATGCGTTGAAACCGATGAACTGCCCAGGTCACATTCTGATCTTCAAGCAGGGCATCAAGAGCTATCGTGATCTGCCTTTGCGCTATGGTGAGTTCGGTCAGTGCCATCGCAACGAGCCTTCGGGTGGTCTGCACGGCATCATGCGGGTGCGCGGCTTTACGCAGGATGATGGTCATATTTTCTGCACCGAAGCCCATATCCTGCCGGAATGCGTGGCTTATACGGCGTTGCTGCAAAAGGTTTACAAAGACTTTGGTTTCAAAAATATCATTTACAAAGTGGCTACCCGCCCGGCCCAGCGCATTGGTTCCGACGAGAGTTGGGACAAGGCAGAGCATGCCTTGATGGAAAGCCTGCGTGCATCAGGTTGCGAGTTTGAAATATCTCCGGGCGATGGTGCCTTTTACGGCCCCAAGATTGAATACACGCTGAAAGACGCGATTGGTCGGCAGTGGCAGTGCGGCACCATGCAGGTCGATTTCTCCATGCCAGAGCGCCTGGATGCGGAGTATGTAGGGGAGGATGGCGCGCGCCATCGGCCGGTGATGTTGCACCGCGCCATCGTGGGAAGCCTGGAGCGTTTCATCGGAATTTTGATCGAAGAAAGTGCAGGCGCATTGCCTGTTTGGTTGGCTCCGATTCAAGTGGCTGTCCTCAATATCACCGATGCGCAAGCTGATTACTGTCGTGAAATTGTTCAGAAATTGAAAAAATCACTGCCAAATCAAGAGCTTAGAGTTATAACCGATCTGCGGAACGAGAAAATTACGTATAAAATACGCGAGCATTCAATGCAGAAGCTGCCCTACATCCTTGTCGTGGGCGACAAAGAGAAGGCAGCAGGTACCGTTGCAGTGCGCGCCCGGGGAGGTCAAGACCTCGGTGTGATGTCTCTCGATGCCTTTGTGCAGAAAATCGCTGATGACATTACCAGCAAGTCTGTTGTCTAAGCTGATATCAAGCGAGATTGCAGTTTGCCCGCGTGTACAGAGCGGTTATAGCTACATATTTTGTAGCAGATTTTTTGAAGGATTAAGCCATCGCTACTGAATTTCGTGATCGCCGTCACCGCGAAGAACGCAAACATCGCCTGAACCGTGAAATTATGGCTCCAGATGTTCGACTCTCTGGAGTTGATAATGAGCCGCTTGGTGTGGTTAGCCTGATGGAGGCGCTGCGTATGGCGGGTGATCTGGACGTTGATCTGGTTGAAATCTCTGCCACGGCGGTTCCGCCTGTCTGTCGTTTGATGGACTACGGCAAGTTCAAATACCAAGAGCAAAAGAAGGCCGCCGAAGCGAAAGCCAAGCAAACGGTCATCGAGATCAAAGAGATCAAGTTCCGGCCGGGTACGGATGACGGTGACTACAACATCAAAATGCGTAACATCAAGCGCTTTTTGGCTGAAGGCGATAAGTGCAAGATCACTTTGCGTTTTCGGGGGCGCGAGATTACGCACCAGGAAATTGGCATGGCTTTGTTGAATCGCATTCGAACTGAATTGGGTGATTCAATCCTGATTGAGCAGTTTCCCAAGCTCGAAGGTCGTCAGATGATCATGATGATCGCGCCAGGGAAGAAGAAGATTGCGGCGAAGCCGGTTGCAGAAGCTGCACCAGTAACAGCTTCATAAAAATTTTGCTACGCATTGGTTCTTGTAATGAATGCGTAGCGAAGGGTCTCAAGGTAAAACTTGATACTCAAGTGGCGTTTTAGCAGCGCCACTTAAAAGTGGCTCGGGGCCAACAAGGCTGCAAATTGTTTGCAGACGCCTCACGAGCACAATGAAAAAGGAGCATGAATATGCCCAAAATGAAGACCAAGAGCGCGGCGAAGAAACGCTTCCGCGTCCGTC
>JAZKHK010000051.1:0-5822 GCA_040385425.1 Pseudomonadota bacterium
AGGCTCCCATTCGAGGCCGCAGAAATCCAGTACCTGGCGTGCGGTGCGCTCCGGTTCCTGCACCAGATCCAGGTAATCGACATCGAGGATGCGGCCCGGGAAGGCCTGGTGCCAGTGCTGCATCAGCGTCATGTAGCGCGCGTAGTAGCGGCCCAGCGTGCCCTGATCGTAGGCAAACTCCATGGTGTCGTTGAACAGGCGCGAATAGCACGAAAAACACGAATCCATCGGATCGCGCATGGCATGGATGATTTTGGCGTTGGGCAACGCCAGATGGATGAGGCCGAGGTAGAAAAAATTGGCCGGCATCTTGTCGGTAATGTGCGCGCTCTGGGGCGACAGCATCCACACCCGCTTGGCGTATTCATCACCCAGGCGCTGCATCTCCTGCCGGGTCAACCCAGCCACCCCTTCGGTAAACAGTTGGCCCGCTTGCGCGCCGGTCAAGGCCGTCACCACGTCGCTCAAGTCCACCAACTCGCCCGCGCCATACACAGAAGGGTGGCTGCACAAAATCTGCTCCAGCAGCGTGGTGCCCGAACGCGGCATGCCGACGATAAAAATCGGCGCTTTGTCACTGCCACGCCAGTCCTTGCGGGCCGCAAAAAAAGCGCTGTCAAACACCTCAATGATGCGTGCCAGCATCAAGTCGGCCGTTCGCTCGTCCGTCGGCAGCAGTGCGTGTTGCAAGCGGTTGCCTTCGTCATAAGCCGCAAACGCGCCGTCGTAATCACCGGTGTCATCGCGCGCCTTGCCCAGGGCAAAACTGTAGCGAATGCGGGCGTGGTCACTCAAGCTGGCGCGGTTGAGGTAAACGCCTTCCAGCATGGCCAGATGCGGGTCGTCCTGGCGGTAGGTTTTGAGCGATGACAGGTTGTAGTGCGCCTCTACAAAATCCGGCCGGGCCTTTATGGCGGCCTGAAAACAGACACGCGCCTCGTCCAGTTGGCCGCGCACGCTGAAAAGGGCCCCCAAATTGTTCTGGGCTTCGGCATGATCCGGATTCAATGCGACTGCTTTGGCATAGGCATCTTGCGCGCCATCTTTATCGCCTTGCTGCTCCAGTGCCGAACCAAGGTTGTTCCACGACAGACCATGCTGGGCATTGAGTTTCAAGGCGTTGCGATAAGACTTGGTCGCCCTGGCGGAGTCTTTGGCATCGGTGTAGGCCAGCCCCAGGTTGTAATGCGCGTCGATGTCGGTGGGGCTGAGTTTGCAAGCCTGCTGACCGGCACCAATCGCCTCGTCAAGCCGACCCAGCCGGCGACACATCTCACCGTAGTTGCGCTGGTAGAGCGCCGTTTTTTTGTCCAATGCCACAGCCGCCTTGAGCAAGTCGGCCGCCAGTGCCAGATTGCCAGCACCGTAGGCCATTAGCCCCAGCGCATGGTAGGCCGGGTGAAAGTCGGCGTCAGATGCAATGATGCGACGGTAAGCCGCCTCGGCCTGCGCCAACTGCCCCGCGCGCTCATGCGCCTGTGCTTGCGCCATTAATTTGTTCAAGGGTTGGTTGTTTTTAGTGGCCACTGATTTATCCGACTGATATTTAAAGCGCAATGCAAAATGTTTCTAACGATTCTGACCGGTGATCCGGCAGACCGCTGGACTGAAGGCAACAAGTTTTTTGAGATGACTCACTCGCCTGGAAATGAAAGTTTTTCTACAACACGCGGCAGATAACCCTGTGACCGCCATAAATCAGCAAGCTCTGTGATCCAAGGCGCTTCATTGGCCCGCTTTAGATACGCCAGCGCAGAAACCTTGGCCCTGGCTCCCAACTCATGGCGCAAAGCAGGGTTGTGCCGAAGTTGACGCATCCAGGCCACAGCATCTTCAAGCACCGGTTCCGCCCACCGCGCATCTGGACCGATCACCTCGGGGCGGAAATATGTGAAATTACCGGACACAGGAATGAGTCGACAGCGAAGAAGCGCACTGTTGCTGTGATTCATAAAACTCAGGTTGCCAGACCATCCCGTCGCGATAACAGCTTTCCCCAAAGCCATGGACTCCAGCATTCCCAAACCCAGGCCTTCCCCGCGATGAAAGGACAAATAGACGTCAGCGCAGGCATAAAGTGAAAGTATCTCGTCATAGCGCATCGGTTCCAGCAAGAAAGAAATTCGCCCATCCCCCTGCGCCAGTTGTTGCATGTGCGCAACCACCTGCTGACCCAGCGGAGTTGTTGCATTGTTGATCCGGATGACAAGGCGGACATCCTGGTCAACGGCAGGAAAAGCGGCACGAAATGCCGAGATAAGCGTGGCTGGATTTTTCCGGGCCGGATCAGCATTTGGATCAAGGCTGGCAACAAACACCAAGGCGTTGCCGGCCAGCCCAAATGCACTCCGATTTTCAAGTCTCACAGGTGGCAAATCCAGGGGATATTCGCCATACAGGGTCGACGTTAACGGGAGCGAATTCCGACAAACTTCAGTGATGAAATGAGACATTGACAAAATTGCGTCAAAACGGCCGAGTTTTTCAATCCAGCTCGCAGGAAACCGCGTGGTCTCCCACCAAAAGTTGGCGATATGCAAACGTTTGCGGGCCAGAAACTCTGGATGAGTATCAAAAAAAGTTTGATAAAACCCAAGAGGAAGTACGTATAAATTGACGGGATAAGGCAACTCACCAATGGTCGCAACCTGTTCTTCCTTGAACCTCTGATCATATTGAGGCTGGCCCCAGGCGTAGGGAATTTCGAAAAGGCTGAATGGCACGCCTTTCGATTGCAGCAGGGTCGCAATGGCACGCGTTGTGATGCCCAAGCCAATACCGCCAGAGAAATCTCCAATCAGGTTAATACCAAAAGAAGAAGGAGAAATATTCATTTGATGGCCCCATCCCTCACTACAGACTGTGCAATTTTTTAGGCATCCGGGGTCATGCCATTAATAGCGTTGACCATTTTGCGGTCAAAAAATTGGTACACCAGCCTGCGAGCAACCCCCCATGCGGTGAACCGCGTCAACCCGGCTTGTTCGTTCAGTTCAAGAAAAACTTCGACGGCATTGAGTTTGTCATCTTTAACGATTTTCTGGGTCGCTCCTGCCGCCAGTGTATTAAGCGAGTTGCGCTCCGCGAGCGACAAATCCCGCCCCCAGACAGCCATCAAATCGTATTTCATACAGAGATAGAGATGATTAACGATGTGCTGTTCTTCCCGATTGCTTTCCTTGAAAAAGACGAATCGCTCGTCGTCGCCATGATGAATCGCCGTCAGCAACCCATCAGGATAGGTCTGCCTTTGCTGGCCACCTGCGGCCATGCGGTGATAGAGATCTTCGTCCTCGCCTCCCCAGCCTCTAAGCGCTTCATCGTACCCCCCCATTTTTTCAAAAGCAGAACGGGAACAGAACATGCTGCCAGTCAGCTCCGATCCATACGCACTGGTGAGGTAAAACTCCTTTGGATTGAGCCCAGGGTTCATCCAGTTTTCAAAACCCTCGTTCACCATGACATCTGCATCAATGAACAAAAGCCAAGGCGTTAGCGCAGCCTTGGCGCCGATATTTCTGGCCCGACAACAGTTAAATCCTGCATCGTCCAGCACCTCAATCACCTTCACACTCGGATAATGTTGTTTGACCCAGGCCGCCGTACCCTGGGGGCAGCCGTAATCCACCACAACCACGTCCGTGTTCGCTTGTTTGACCAGCAACGGCAATGTTTGCTTCAGGTGATGCAAGCGACCTTTGCACGTGGTGATGGCAGTCAGTCGGGCCACATCCGGTTTGACGGGCTGGCTGGCTGCTGCATAACGCAAGCCCATGTGCTTGAGTCGAAAGGGGTGAATATCGTCCTCGGGTTGCATCGCATAGAACACGCTTGCAGCCGGACTTTCACCTGGTGCACTTTTTCTTTGCAGCCAGTCATACACATGACGATCAGCGCTCATGGCATTGTTATCGCCGGGTAGCGGAATACACCACCAACGCAGCGCCGGCTCGCACGCCAGCTTGTCGAGCATCAAGCAGTTGGGGTCCACCCAACCACCGAACTTCTTTGCAAACTCTCCACGTCCTGGCCCGACCGACTCCCAATCATCAAGGCACACCGGCTGGCGCGAGTCAGGGTGGACAAACCAGCGCGTCGCAAACGCCCAGTCTCGCCCCTGAATAGCCGCCAGCAAGAGGCGAACGTGGGACGGCCCCCACCAGTTGTCATCGTCGAGATAGGCGATATATCGTGCGTTAGCCAGATAACTGAGCGTCGTTCGCAGCGCGCCACCATCGCGCGCCGGGTGCAAGCCGCCGTGACGTACCGAGGTAGAAAACCCCGGATAAAAAAGGCACGGCGTTACATGATCGGGCGCCGCCTCAAGCAGCTCCTGTAAACGGGTGAAATCCCCCCGCGGCGCATCCACCCCAATCAACAGTTGTATGCGCCCAACGCCTTCCTGCGCATAAACCGAAGCGACTGCATCAACAATACTGTCGCGCCCCACCGTTGGCATGACGACAGCCGTATCAAATGGAGTTTGCAGATTCTGGTTTCGGCCGTAAACGTGCCATCCAGACGCAAGTTGTAACGAATGACTATTCATTTTTTTGGGTATAAAACTTGATGTTGCTTAGCGCTTCTGCATGGCGTGGGTTGACGATCAACGCCTGCTCGAACGCAAACTTGGCCGCCGCGTGAGTGCCCTGCTGGCGCAGCAGTACTCCAATATTGCTCCAGGCCTGACCATGCGCCACGTTCAGGTGGAGGGTCGCCCGGTAACTGTCAATGGCTTCCGTGGTACGCCGTGCATCGGCCAGCGCCAGCGCCAGATTGAAATGGGCATCGGCATCATCAGGCTTGAGGGCCGTTGCCGCTTGTCCGGCGTGAATGGCTTCGGCCAGTCGCCCCAAGCGCCGAAAAATCTCACCCATGTTTCGCTGGTACAGCGCATTCTCGCCATCCAGATTGGCCGCTTGCCTGACCAACACAGCCGCCTGGCTCAGCTTGTTGGCACGAACCGCCAACAAACCCAGCTCATGCCAGGCCGGGGCAAAACCAGGCCATGTCTCAAGTAGGCGACGGTATGTTTGCTCGGCCTCGCCCGTGTCGTTGTTGGCAGCATACCGGGCCGCAACGTCCATCGCCTGCTCCGGGTTCTTCGCTGCCAGCGCGGCCATGACCAGGGCGCTGCTGCCTGCCATCACTTCTGTCTGCAACTGCTCTGCAAGAGAGTCCGGCTTCACATCACCAGACTGGGGGGGCAACACCTTGCTGACAACACTGTCCGTCTCGTCAGGAAAATCTGCAAAAACATCCTGCAAAAGCCGTGAGCGCGCCAAGTAAAAAATGATGACGGCATCCAAAACCAGTGTGGCCGCTGCCAAAACAAAATTCGCATCTGAAACCGACAGCAGCAGCTTGCGATGAATCCCCATGAACAGCAGTGCGGAGGTGCCGTATGCCACCAGCAAAAGCACCCGTCCCATGTGCCAAAGCTGGCGCATGTAGCGGTGTGCGTTGGCCACCCTGTGGCCGGCAGCCAGCAAAACCAGGACAACCAACACATCCGGCGCGACCAACCGCCAGTCACCAAGCAACTTAACCCATTCCCCCCCCGAAAACTGCAAACCCGGCGACCACAGCGCGGCAACGTGGCGCAAGCCATACAGCATCACCAACAGCAGCAAAAAAGGCGTTTTGAGCCGAAAGTGCTTGTCGTAGCGATGCGGGGAGTAAATGGTGTTTGAAGACATGCAATAAGCGTCAAGCAAAAAAATAAGCCCCGAGCTTGAGGCCCAGGGCTTATTCAATTTTACGGTTCCAAACTGCTGGCTTGGCGCCGGCGGCTTAGAACGCCCAGCGCAGCTTGGCCGACA